>DASQBW010000334.1:0-9052 GCA_035635015.1 Draconibacterium sp.
TATTCACATCAGGAAACTGAAGATGCTAAAAGTAAAGCCATCAGCTGCCTTGAAAAAGCAGTCAATCTGCCTGATCCTTATCCAACCCATTTTGCGGAATTGGATGAATTGTACAAATCCGAAGGTGTCTCTGTTGAAAAGAGACTGGCAGTTTTGGAAAAGAACGAGGAGACTGTAATGAAAAAAGATGAGGCAATTGGAGCATTGGTTAATCTTAAAAATTTTGCTGGAAAAACAGACGAAGCCATTGCAATTTTGAACAGCCGCATATTCAGTATCTGGGAAGGTGGAAGTGCCTTTAACACTGGTGATGCCTGGGCAAATGCTCACCTTATTCGCGGGATTAACAGTTTTCAAAATAAGAACTATCAGAAAGCGCTGAATGATTTTAATACCGCTTTAGAACCACCTGAGAACCTGCGTGCAGAAAGGCAGGTTAGAAATACTATCAGGATAAAATATTGGATCGGATGCGCTTATGAAGCCCTGGGTGAACAGGCTAAAGCAAAACAAGTTTGGGAAGAAGTTGTAAATACTGAACTGGAAACAAATTGGCGAAGAAGGTTTGACGATACACAAGCGCAGAATTATTTTAAAACACTCGCACAGAAGAAACTCTATCCGAGTGCCAATGTTGAAGAGGTGTTTGTTGAATTGGTAAATAATCAGGATGAGAAAGAAACAGGCGAAGAAGATGATCTTGCTTACCAGTTTGTAAGAAGCAGGCAAAATACGCTCGATGCAAGGGCTTACCCGCATTACTTGTCGGGACTCGGATACTTGGGTCTGGGCAATAAGTCTAAAGCCCGCGATGAATTTAACGCAGCGCTGGAAATATCTCCTGATTACATTGATGCCAAAATTGAATTGAATAGTCTGTAATATTAGCTGTTATATTGGCAGAACTTATATAAATAAAATATATTAACCTGTTAAAATATTAGGTTAACTATAAATCAATAAAATGAAATTAAAAATTAGAAAAATTTTCATTGCAGGCCTTGTGCTCCTGCTCTGCCATTCTGCTATTTACCAGTCTTTTGGCCAAAATACTCCAAAAGAAATTCAAAAAGACGGCGTAACTTATAAACTGGCTGACCGACCATTGTATATCGATCCGGTTTATAATGGATCAACGGATCCGCTGGTTTGTTACAATAATGAAGCCCAAAAATGGTACATGTACTACACCAGTCGTCGCTCCAATGTTCAGGGATTAAATGGTATAGAATCTATTCATGGTACTCCCATTGGAATTGCCGCCTCAGACGATGGTGGCGCAACATGGGAATATATTGGCGACTGTAACATTGATTATCATCCGGATGAAAATCCTACCTATTGGGCACCTGAGGTAATTGAATACGAAGGAACTTACCATATGTACCTCAGTTATGTTCCGGGAATTTTTAACGACTGGAATCATCCTCGCGATATCGTACACCTAACCAGCAAGGATGGTATTAACTGGACTTCTCAGTCAGTATTGAAACTGGCTAAACGAAAAGTGATTGATGCCGGTGTTTTTCAACTACCCAGCGGGAAATGGTTATTGTGGTATAAAAACGAAGGTGTGGATAACGAGATCTGGTATGCCGAAAGTGATGATTTGTATAACTGGACAGATAAAGGTGAAGTAGAATTGGGAGGTGTGCATGGAGAAGGTGCGAATGTAATTTACTGGCACGACAAATATTATATGATTGTTGACGAATGGAAGGGACTTTCCGTTTTTAGCTCTGATGATGCATACAACTGGGAGAAGCAAGAGGAATATTTAATTGCCGGTATACCTGTTGAACAGGATGAAGCGACTACTACGCCTGAGGGCCAAAGACCAAGAATGCAACGAATGATTGACGGAACACGTGGAAATCATGCCGATATTCAGTTGGCCAACGGAAATGCCTATATGTTTTATTTCAGTAATATACCTGCCGATATGAACATGCGTGGTTCTGCTGTTTATGTGCAGGAGTTGATTCACAATGAAGATGGAACAATATCTTGTGATCCTTTAGCGCCATGTTATATTAATCTCAATGAATAAAAGCCAAATTTTTATTTTATTTGTAAAAAGGATCTATTATGTTTAGAGGTAATTTGTCCAATGGGTTCTAACCTTAAACAATAATGACAATTCGTTATAAAGTCATAAGAAGAATAAATATTAATCAAAAAAACCTAATGAACCGTAAAATTAAACTTAGCGCATTCCTACTAATAGGACTATTTTTTTTAAGTATTGAAGCATTCCCACAGGATCCAAATTTTCAGATTTACCTTGCTTTTGGTCAATCCAACATGGAAGGAAATGCACAAATCCAGGAATCGGATAAAGTCGATGTTAATCCTCGTTTCCAGGTTATGTCAGCTGTTGACTGTGTAAACCTTGGCAGGACTAAAGGTAAGTGGTATACAGCTATACCTCCTTTATGCCGATGTGAAACAGGATTAAGCCCTGTTGATTACTTTGGTAGAACGATGGTTGATAATTTACCAAATAATATAAAAGTAGGGGTAATAAATGTGGCTGTTGGAGGCTGTAAAATTGAACTATTCGATAAAGATAATTATAGAACGTACATAGACACAGTGTCCGTAGAAATGATGCGTATTATTGAAGAATACGATGGCAACCCATACGGACGCTTGGTAGAGATGGCAAAGCTTGCACAAAATGATGGAGTTATAAAAGGAATATTACTACATCAGGGTGAGTCGAATACCAACGATCCACTTTGGACAAAAAAAGTTAAAGATGTTTACAACAATTTAATAAAGGACCTAAACCTGAATCCTAATGAAGTACCTTTGTTGGCAGGAGAATTGGTTAATTCTAATGTAGGAGGTGATCATGCAAGAATGAATCCTATAATTGCCACACTACCAAAAACTTTACAAAATTCGTTTGTAATACCATCGCAAGGTTGTCCAAGCGCACCTGACAAGGTACATTTCACCGCCGAAGGGTACCGAATGTTAGGAAAGCGCTACGCACTGAGAATGTTATCATTGTTGGGACATGAGGTCAAAGAATCTGAAACACTGACTGTCTATACTGATCAGGTTACCAAAAAAGTAAGTCCTGGTATTTATGGCCAGTTTCTTGAACATATTTACAATTCAGTCCACGGTGGGCTTTGGGGAGATCAGATTCTGAACGGCACGCTTGAATTAACCCCGCCAAGAAGGAGGTGGGGACCACAAGCACCTCCTGCAGAACCAGTAAAAGTACCTGCATACTGGGAATTTGAGGGCGATTCAAATATTGTTTTTATCGACAAGAAAGAACCACTTAATGCAGAAGCATCAGTAAGGTTGGATGGCACCGTTGAAGGAAATGCAATTATACCTGGAATCAAACAAGGGAAAATTTATCTTGAAAAAGGAGAGAAATATTCTTTATCGCTTTATGCACGCGGTAATGGAGATCTGAATGTTACGTTTTTAGATGGCAATAATTCCGTATTCTCTAAAAAAATTACCGGTATTACATCAGAATGGAAAAAATATTTAGTGGATTTTACTTCATCAAAAACTGTTGACGCAGCCACTTTGAAGATTACTGTGCCATCTAAAAGCGCAATCAATGTCGACCAGGTATCATTATTCTCAGCTTCGGCACTCGCTACTGGTGGTTATCGCCCTGATCTGCTAAAAGCTGTAAATGATCTAAAACCAGCTTCTTTACGTTGGCCGGGTGGATCATTTGTTAGTTACTATATATGGCAGAACGCTATTGGGCCATATGAAAAACGTATTCCTCACCCAATTAGTCAATGGGATGACCGTGATACCTACCATTTTGGCACAGATGAATTCATGAAACTATGTGAAATTGTATATGCTGAACCTATAATGGTTATCAATACAAGTCGAGGTGTGGAAGATGCCCTCAACTGGCTGGAATACTGTATGGGAGACACAACTACTACGTATGGAAAACAACGTGCAGCTAATGGTCATCCTGCTCCTTACGAGCTTAAAACTTTAGAAATAGACAACGAAACCTGGCGAATGACAAAATCAGGATATCTTGACGTTATTAAAGATTTCTGTCCAGCCATACGTGCAAAGTATCCGGATCTTAAGCTTTCAGTTGTAGGTAGTTATGCTTATGACACAGGTGTAGGTGAAAGTGACCAGGTTAATTGGGACTCTACGATGATAGCTGAAGCGGGTGAACTTTTTGATATCTTATCTCCACATTATTATAACGGTCTTCTTGTTGACGGTGATTATGCAAACGATCCATACAGGTACGAAAATTTCATCAATGATCGCAGAGAAATGATCCATTCATCACAAAATCCAGATATGAAAATTTACGTATCAGAATGGAATCTTACAGAAGATAATTGGAAAAACGACTGGCGTGTTGGTTTATATGCAGGTGGAATTCTTAATACGTTTGAGCGTCAAAGCGATATTATTACAATGACATGCCCTGCGTTGTTTCTTCGTATACAGAGTGCGAGAGGATGGGATAATGCACTTATCAATTTCGATCAGAAGTCGTGGTTCCCCGCTGGTAATTATCTCGTAATGAAACTCTGGCGTGATTCTTTTGGACCAAACCTTCTTAAGGTAGATAAGCAGGAAAATCTTATTAATTTTGTGGCTTCAAGTTCAACCGATAAACAAACCGTATACTTAAAGGTAGTTAATCCAAATTATATTTCGGTAGAAACCACTGTAAAACTTGATGGTGATATAATACCCAAAAATGCGACAATGCAACTGATCGCTCCGGGTAGTGAATTTGTAAAAAATACACTTGAACAACCAGAAAACATTAAGGTAGAATCAGCGTCCGTAAACGTGGAAAACGGAATCGCAAAATTCACCTTGCCTCCACTATCGGCAGGTGTGGTAAGTGTTATGTTTTAACATATGATGTAATTACTTAAATAGTAGAAATGAACAGTATTTATGTTTACAGTAACTTGTTGTAACCATTTGGAAACAACAAGTTACTGTCAGCATCAATACAAAAGAATTGAGATAAATATTAAATCGTAAAATATCTTGATGGAATTGAAAGCACCAAAGAAGGTTTAATTATTTTTTCGAATAACACAGAGATATTAGCTTAATGGTAGAATTTATAAAAGAAGATATATTTACCTTGTAAATTCATCAGGTTAACTATAAATCAACAAAATGAAATTTAAGATCAGAAAGATTATCATTGTAAGCCTTGCTTTCCTGTTTTCTCAATCTGTTTTCTTCCAGTCTTTTGGACAAAACAATCCAAAAGAAATAAAAAAAGACGGCGTAACTTATAAACTGGCTGACCGGCCATTGTATATCGATCCGGTTTATAACGGTTCAACCGATCCTATGGTTTGTTACAACAAACAAGCCCAGAAGTGGTACATGTACTACACCAGTCGTCGTTCCAATGTTCCGGGGCTAAATGGAATTGAATCGATTCACGGTTCACCAATTGGGATTGCAACTTCAAAAGATGGAGCAACATGGGAGTATATCGGTGATTGTAATATTGATTATCACCCCGATGAAAACCCAACCTATTGGGCACCTGAAGTAATTGAATACGAAGGAACTTACCACATGTACCTGAGTTATGTGCCGGGAGTTTTTGACAATTGGGAACATCCACGCGACATTGTTCATTTAACAAGTGCAGATGGAATCAACTGGACAAAACAATCTATTTTGAAATTATCATCAAACCGTGTAATTGATGCCTGCATTAAACAAATGGCTGACGGAAGCTGGATACTCTGGTACAACAACGAAGTAGACAACAAAGCTATTTATTATGCCGTCAGTAAGGACCTGTACAACTGGACGGATAAAGGAAAAGTTGAGATAGAAACGGTTGGTGAAGGACCAAATGTAATTTACTGGCACGAAAAGTATTATATGATTGTTGACGAATGGAAAGGACTTTCCGTTTTTAGCTCTGATGATGCTATGAACTGGACGAAACAGGAAGAGTATCTGATTGCAGGTGTTCCTGTTGAAAACGAAGAAGCAGTTAATTCTAATGAAGGACAAAGAAGAAGAGTTCGAATGATGGACGGAACGCGTGGAAATCATGCCGATATTCAGTTGGCCAATGGACACGCGTATATGTTTTATTTCAGCAACATTCCTGCCGACATGAATATGCGTGGCTCTGCTGTATATGTGCAGGATTTAATCTACAATGAAGATGGAACAATTTCCTGTGATCCGCTGGCTCCTTGTTATATTAATCTGAACGAGAAATAGGTAAATTAATACTCCAATTCTGATAAAAGGATTGGAGTATTTTTAATACAGTACTGGCCCCACCCCACTTATAACACACTGTTATAAAAAATGTTACGACCCATCACTACTAAAACAGGAGCATGTTCTTAAGTTTAAGGCGTACAAACCATTACAATCGGCAAACAACGTAAACCTAAAATCAAGGATTTGAATTAATTACAGCTAAACTCGTTAATCATGAAAAAAATAATCAAAACCACCTCGTTCATTGCAGTTATTCTGGTTTTTCTGGCAAGCTGCTCGCAACAAGAAAAACCAATGGTTACAATTACATTCGACGAAGAAAAAACAGTACCTGGGGAAAAAGTTGCCTTCTCAGAATTTGACAAAAACTTTCCAACAGACTGGGGCGGGTTTAATTATCTGGTATTGGATATGATGTGCTCTACTTCTCAGCGGGTGTATGTAGGATTGACCACAGAAACGGGATATAACGAGTTACGCATTATCTTTTATGGAATTGGAGGAAGAATACGCACTGCAATACCTTTGGAATATTTTAGTGAACCCGCAGCTGGCGCGCACGATTTAGCGGCCACTTATAACCACAAAAGACCCATGTCGTATATCAATCTTGACAGGGGCACCCGTCGTCCACTGGTAGGTGTTGATTCCATTGGATTTCGTATGCATTGTCCGGTTGGCGGAGATCAAAAGATTATCCTTAATGATATTTACCTGGCTGTTGAAGATCCCGGTGATGCCTATTTAGAAGATACTCCTGTTGTGGATAAGTTTGGACAATGGAACCTGTCAGATTTTGAAGACAAAGCACATTCAGTTGAAGAATTAAAAGAAGACTGGGCGAAGGAAGATGCAGAAATTGAAGCCATGAAAGCTGCTGCTCCTAAGTTTTCGAAATATGGAGGTAGTTTAAAGTATACAACTGATGCCACTGGTTTTTTTCGTGTTGAAAAAATTGATGAAAAATGGTGGTTTGTTGATCCTGACGGACATTTGTTCCTCTCGCTGGGCGCAAATGGTATCGGGCCAAATACCAGTTCAAATAACAGCCCTCCAAAAGGAGCTTATTATTTAGATGCTCCTGAAGGATTTGAGGCAGCAGAGCTTGGAACGCAAAGACGTTCTAGCTCTCGCAATGAGAGCACAGCAGAGAACCCAACTGAAACTGATGATCCGGTAATGCCGGGTTACTGGAATTTATTCCGGCGCTATGGTGCAGAAAATATGATGGAGAAAGCAATGGAGAAAGTAGCCGACAGAATGACTTTGTGGGGAATGAACACTGTAGGTGGCTGGGGAGGCACAGGTGATCATCCAAAACCTTATATGACATATATTCGCGCAGGAAATACCACCAATATTTTTGGATTGATTGATATTTACACTCCCGGGTTTAAAGAAATGGTTTCTGAAGCCATCAAGAACTCTGTGCAAAGTACAGTAAACGACGACATGCTTATTGGTTATTTTATAGGTAACGAACCGGCATTTTGTAACCAGGAGGACCGTCTTGCAGAACTCATTCTGGAGGCCGATGATGATGTACCTATGAAGCAGGCTTATCTCGAATTTATTGAAGAAAATGGTGAGTCTACTGCATCGAACAAAGCATTTGCATACAAAACTTTCCGCGAATATGTAAAAACCATTTGTGAAGCATCAAAAAAATACGATCCCAACCATCTTATTCTGGGCATCCGTTTTGGCAGGGGCGTTCCCACTGAGGAGGTATTATTGATTTCCAAAGATTACTTCGATGTATATAGCTTTAACAATTACGGAATGAATCCGATGATAGAAAGCAATGTCAATTACGGAACAACAACAACCACTGCAGACCCCGAAGGCTCAGAAAAAAATATGTTTGATGAAGTTTACAAAATTACCGGTTTGCCGATGATAATTGGCGAATTTCATTTTGGCACAACCGACAGGGCACTTGGTGAGTCGCTTGTACGGGTGAAATCACAGGAAGAACGCGGAATAGCCTTTCGTAACTACAGCGAGGCTGCATTCTCACATCCGGCATTAATCGGACTTTCGTGGTTTCAGTGGAACGACCAGGAGATGTTTGGCCGCCGCGATGGAGAGAACTACAACATTGGCCTCGTTGATATTACTGATCGTCCATATCCTCACATGGTTAAAGCAATTCAGACAGTTTCTGATAATTCGTATGAAATACACAGAGGAGAAAAAAAACCGTTTTTCGAACAACTTTACTGTTACGGAGGTGAGTTTCCGGATATTTGGGAGTAACAATCTTTGATAAAAAAGTTGTTAACATGAAGAGCCTGGATCAAAAGATACTGGATTAGTCATTCTAACGTGCTTTCAAAATCTTATTCGCTCTTGTAAAGGTGCTGAATGAGAACAGTGTATCCGCTTTGCCCTGCATGCTGTAATGGGAAAGTGGAAATAAGCAAACGTATCAGGTATTCTACTTAAATTGAACCCTTAAATTAATAAAAGTCAAGTCCCCGGTTCTGCATAAAACCTTATTTCATTGACGGACTAACATCCAGTTTCAACAACAAGGGTAAATAAAATACAATTGCCAGTAACGAAAAAATTAGTCCACCCATGGCACCAACGGCAAAGGCAAACCAGAACGTTTCGCGTTGGCCGACGACAAAAGGCACAAGGCCCAAAACTGTTGACAGGATGGTCAATGTAATGGCTATAATTTTTTGATTAAATGCCTTTAAATAGCTAGCCACATTTACAGGTTTTCCCCGTCGTGCAACAAGGTTGTTAAAATCGTTAATGATATAAATAGCGGCATTTACCACAAGTCCGC
>DASQBW010000335.1:0-1987 GCA_035635015.1 Draconibacterium sp.
TTCGTGCAATGCTTCAAATCGGTCGATATTTAATCCATTTGGCAAAATTTTATCAGGTGTCCTCCCTAACAAGTGAGTACATTCACGTGCAGTAACTTCGCTAACAGTTGTAAAAACGTGCGCACCATGTGCCGATGCCCTTTCGATTTGTGCAATTGGTGCCACATTAAATTTACCGGCTTCTGCTTCCCAGTTATAAAACGGTAAATGGTTATAAAACTCATTATCATTCATGGCAAGGTAGCGCCCTAACAAAGTTGCATGCGTGGTAAAAACGGTTTTTATATTTAAATTCGATTTTCGAATTCCAGGAATGGGCAACCCGGCCATCCATTCATGAAAATGGGCAATAATTTCCTTGTCGCAATATCCGTTTCCAACTAAAAAATGAAAAAACTCTTTTACCTGAAATCCAAATGCCGAAACTTTATCGAGCAGTTCATCCCCATCAGGGACTGATATATTATAATCTTTGAGCAGGTAGTATTTAATTTCGCCTAATTTATCGTATACTGAATATGGATTAAAAAGCACCACGTTTGGTCGGCCTGAAACAATCCACTGGCCATAATAAACTTCAAATCCGCGCGACTGCATTTCGAGCACTGCTTTGCCAACGGGGCTGGAAAAGTCGGTTGCCGGATCGAAATGTGCGGCGGCCTGATCCTCGAAATATGGCCCAATCAGAAAATAATTCTCGCTCCCCCAGCTTTTGATTACAGATGGTACTTTAGAGCGAATAACGGTGTAAATTCCCCCTACCTGATTACAAACCTCCCAGGCTATCTCAAACAAAGTTGCCTTACCTGAATTCTCCTTTTCGTTTTTGATTTTATCTGTTACCATATAGTTTGTTTTAGTTCGATTACCGGTTATGTTAATAAACCGAGCAGCCCTTCCGACCCGTTTGTATTCGTTGATTTTTTAATGTCACTAAATATAGTTTTTATCTATAATCAATCCAATATGTTTTAAAATAAATTCTGCAAGTTGATTTTATCGCCGAGATAATATGTGCACAGGACAATGGCACACAGGAAACAATCCTGACAATTCGATTTGTTGCATATTTATTCTGGTTTTAGGCAACAAAAAAGCCACTTGTCGATCGACAAGTGGCTTCGGTATATTTTTCGAATTGATTCGCTTTATTGAATACCCAATTTGGCTTTTACCAATGGCAACAAATCAACACTTTGGTTCGATTTATAAAGAATTGTACGGTTTGCAACCCCTGCATCGAAAACATAAATTAATCCCTGCTCTTTTGCCACTTCTTCAATAGCACTTTCAGCCTTATCAAAAACAGGTCCTAAAACTTCACTTTCCTTTTGTTGCAACTGCTGCTGTGCAGTTTGCTGGTAATTCTGCATACGTTGTTGTATATCCTGAATTTCAGCAACTTTTGCGTTTATTTTAATTTCCGATGCTTCTTCACCCAAGGCTTCGTACTCAGATAACTTTGTTTGGTAATCTTTCTGCAAGTCTCCAAATACTTCTTCTACTTCAGTTTGAAAAGCAGTAAATTCGGCTTCTGCGGTTGCTCTTTCTGGCATTACCTGCACTAAAGCTTGCAAATCAATGTGCCCGAATTTCAACGTTTGCGCGTTGGCAGCCGAATATGTTGCTACAGTGAACAAAAGCACTGCCATCAGTTTCATTAAATTTCTCATAATCTAAAAGGTCTTAATTTTTGCTTGCAAATATAGTATTTAATACCAATTATATACTAAAACAGACAAGCGATTTAAATTGATTCAATTTATTTTTATAACAGATAGGTAATTTTATTTATAGCCTAATTTCCGAAGCACTTCGTCACTTAAATCATAACGTGGATTCGTGTAAAACAAAGTGGCGTCGCCAGCCTTATCAAAAATTACTGCATAACTTCCGTCGGTTGCAATTTCCTGTACAGCGTTAAAAATGTCATCCTGAATAGGTTTAATCAACCCCTGACGTTTTTTAAATAAATCGCCATCAGGAC
>DASQBW010000336.1:0-3847 GCA_035635015.1 Draconibacterium sp.
TAATTCTTTTCTGCGCATTAAATCCATATTAAAAACATATTGCGCATCAGGCGGAATTCCCACCAAAACCAGTTTTCCTCCGGGTTTTAATATTTTAAGGGCATTATCAACCGCCTCTTGCTTACCACTGGCTTCAAAAACAACATCCATCAGAAGTTCTTCTTTTTTCTGAACAGCAGACTCAACATCCTCTTCAGCTGCATTTATTAACCACTTGGCACCTATGTCTCCCGCTTTAGTTAATCTGTATCCTAGTGGATCAATCATACTGATATTGTCAACACCGTCAGCCAGTAGTTTCATTAAAATGCTTAATCCGATAGGGCCGGCACCAAATATTGCAACCGATGCCTCCTTATCTTGAATATCAGCAAGTTGTACTGCATACACTCCAATTGTAAGTGGCTCAATTAAAGCAGCTTGTGTTGGATTCAATTTGCCAGTTACCGCAAAGCAGGTAAAAGATGGCATTACAATGTATTCTGACAAACAGCCTTCAATTTGTCCCGGACAACCTAAAAATTTGTTATTTCTGCAGGTATGTGGACGCCCTGCTAAACACTGATCGCAGGTACCACAATGTACGGATGGGTCCACAACTACTAAATCACCAACCTTTACATTTGTCACTTTTGTTCCGGCTTCAACAATTACACCTGAGCATTCGTGCCCGACTGTATGCGGATATTCAACAACCTGAGAACCAATCTGTCCATCAGCATAATAATGAATATCCGATCCGCAAACTCCAATAGTTGCAAGCTTTATCTTTACCTCATCCTTATCGGTTAAAACCGGTTCCGGCCGTTCCGTGAGTTTCATTTGCCGAATACCGATTAATACTACTGCCTTCATCTTATCAGCCTTTTGTTACAGACTAAAAATACGACCAGATTGTGTTCATACCAAATATTTCTGAAGCTATCTGAACAGTATTAATAAACGAGACTTCATTTTTTTACAGATCAGCTTTCTCGTTGTGATTTAGATGCCCAAAAATAATGAGAACAATGAAGTTTCAACCCAAACAACAATTCAGAGGAATTAAAACTTTTTATTATGATTTAATGAAGGCATTATAAAATCCTGTCTGTTTCTGTTCCTGCATTCAGAAAGTCTGTATATTAGAAATATGATACGTTGCAAAAATATCCACCTCTCATTTAATAAGGTAGCAGTATTCTCAAATTTTAACCTGCTTGTGCAGCAGAATGAGAATGTTTGTATCAGCGGAGCTTCCGGTCGAGGAAAGTCCTCCTTGCTTCATCTTCTGCAGGGTTACATCAAACCACAAAACGGCCAGGTAATTATTGACAGAGAAGTGCTGAGTCCTTCAACATTAAAAAATATCCGTAACAAAATTGTTTACATACCTCAGAATATAAATTTACCGGTTAAAAACGGAAATGCTTTAGTTGAGTTATTGGGCATAAAAAATAATTCGCAACAGATATCTTCAATCCTTAATCAACTTGGATTGTCACCAGATTTTATGACAAAGGACTTTTTTAAAATAAGCGGTGGACAGAAACAACGGATTATTATTGCGATTTGTTTGAGCATTGATAAACCAATCGTTTTAATGGATGAACCAACAGCTTCGCTGGATGAGGCTTCTATTGATTTATTGATTAAAACCACCCGCGCTTTAAAAGGAAAAACAATAGTATCTGCGTCACACAATCAAAGCTGGGCGAAGAGCTGCCAAAGAATCATTGAACTATGAATAGCATTATAGACATAAATATAAAGGAACTGGCGGTTGGAGCTCTTTTGTTGCTGATTCCGATAATGTTCTTTTACATCTACCGAATAAAAATGGTAAAGGATGTTGTTATTAATGTCATTCGAATGGTGGTTCAATTAGGCCTCGTTGCCCTTTATCTTGAATTTATATTTGATTTAAACAGCGCCTGGGTTAACTCTGTTTGGGTACTTGTAATGATTATTGTAGGTGTGTTAACAGCCATTAACCGGATTGGCCTGAAATACAAATATTTTATTTTTCCGTTTTTTATTGCAGGATTAAGCTCTATCCTTATTATTGATACCTTTTGCCTTGGCCTGATTTTGAAACTTGAGTATATTTTTGATGCACGCTATTTTATTCCTATAACAGGAATGGTGCTTGGAAATGCTTTGAATCACAATATTGTTGGGCTAAATACTTATTTTAAAAGTCATACTGAAAAACAAGAACTCTTTCGTTTTCTGTTAAGCAACACCGGCAGCAGGAAAATTGCGGTGAGACCATTTATTGAAGAAGCTGCCAAAAGTGCCCTGAATCCAATGATTGCAAACATGTCTGTAATAGGTTTGGTTACACTGCCGGGGATGATGACGGGGCAAATTCTTGGTGGAAGCCAGCCGGCTGTAGCCATAAAATACCAGGTTATGATTATGATTGCCATTTTTGTTGGTTGTACCATCAATATCTTTCTCAGTATTATTTTCACCAACAAAATAATGTTTGATGAATATGAAAATATGAAAGGCAATTTGATGAAAGAAAATAGAACTGTATTTTCAAAAAAGGTTGGGCACGGTAAAAAACATTAAGAGTTCTGCTTAAAAAACAGCAAAATGTCACACATTTACAAGCTGTAACTTAATACAACAGAAACATGATTTATGTCAGAAATTGGTTAATTTTACATTTTTCGAACATTCATTGCTAAATTTCAAAAAAAAGCAAAAGTATTATAAAACATATTGCCAATCTCATAATTCCTGACTATCAATACCATAAAGGAGCACAAAAAGGGTTTCTTAACAAATATTAATTAATTTTAAAAAATACTTAAAGATTAAATCATTTTTGTACTATATTAGCGAAGCCTTAATGAATAAAACGAGTTAGATATTTGAGACTACCTTTTCTCTATTAGACCAATAAGTTTTCAAATTTAACTAAACTAGACTATGAACAATCGGGTTATCAACAAAAGATAACCCGCTTTTTTTTGCAATAATTTACCGGATTAAATTTGGATGGAGAACATTGAAATCATCAAAAATTTGATCAAAAAAAACTTCGACCAAATGATCGAAGTCTTTCTATATATATTAACTACCTTGTTTATTACTTCGCATAACTTACTGCCCTTGTTTCGCGGATAACAGTAATTTTAATTTGACCGGGATAAGTCATCTCATCCTGTATCCGTTTTGAGATATCATAAGACAATTGCTCTGTCTCCTGGTCGTTCATCTTTTCAGAACCAACAATTACACGTAATTCCCTACCTGCCTGAATTGCGTATGTTTTCATTACTCCAGGATAAGATAGCGCAAGGTCTTCCAAATCTTTCAATCGTTTAATGTACGACTCTACCACCTCACGACGGGCACCCGGGCGAGCACCTGAAATGGCATCACAAACCTGTACTATAGGAGCCATTAATGTTTGCATTTCCACTTCGTCGTGGTGTGCTCCAATGGCATTGCAAATATCTGGTTTCTCCTTGTATTTTTCGGCCAGTTTCATCCCAAGTACTGCGTGTGGCAATTCCGGTTCGTCATCAGGCACTTTACCAATATCGTGTAACAATCCGGCACGCTTTGCTTTTTTAGGATTCAATCCCAGCTCTGAAGCCATAGTGGCGCAAAGGTTAGCTACTTCGCGCGAGTGCTGGAGCAGGTTTTGCCCGTAAGACGAACGGTATTTCATTTTACCTACAAGGCGAATTAGTTCTGGATGTAAACCGTGAATTCCCAGGTCGATTGCAGTACGCTTTCCGGTTTCAATAACCTCTTCTTCAACCTGTTTTTTCACTTTTTGTACAACTTCTTCAATCCGTGCCGGATGGATACGACCATCAGTTACCAACTGGTGAAGCGCTAAACG
>DASQBW010000337.1:0-1877 GCA_035635015.1 Draconibacterium sp.
ACGCTCAGTTACGAGAGTGTTGGATTAAGTTGGAAAGCCAAAGCCACAAAAATACTTACCTATTTATCCAGTAGTTTGGCGTTGGCGATTATCATCTCATTAATCTTTGTCAACTTTTACGACACACCGCGGTCAAAAAGATTGACGCGCGAAAACAAGCGTTTGCTTACCCAGTACGAATTGCTATCGAAAGATCTGGATAAAGTAGAAAATGTATTGACGGAATTGCAACAGCGCGACGACAATATTTACCGGGTAATTTTTGAAGCTGAACCCATCCCATCAACAGTCAGGGATGCAGGTTTTGGAGGAGCGAACAAATACTCGCAGTTGGAAGATATGGACAATGCCGAGTTGGTAATTGCAACCACACACAAACTGGATGTGATCTCAAAGCAAGCTTATATTCAGTCTAAATCCTACGACGAGGTAATGGAAATGGCGCTGAACAAAGAAAAGATGTTGGCCGCCTTACCTGCTGTTATGCCAGTTACAAATGAGGATTTAAAGCGCACCTCCAGTGGATGGGGCTACCGCACACATCCCATATACAAAGTTCGTAAAATGCACTATGGACAGGATTTTTCTGCTCCTGTAGGAACTCCGATATACGCAACCGGTGACGCCACCGTTAGTGAAGTAAAAGGATCGAAACGCAGCCATGTTGGATTTGGCTTATACCTGAAACTGGATCATGGTTACGGGTATGAAACCCTCTACGGCCACATGAACGAAATAATAGTGAAGCGAGGACAAAAAGTGAAACGAGGCGAAATAATCGGTTATGTTGGTAATAGTGGAGGATCAACTGCTCCTCACCTACACTATGAAGTACATAAAGACGGGAAAAAGGTAAATCCGACATATTACATGTATAAAGATCTTACACCTGAGGAATACGACAGAATGATCTCGATTTCTTCTAATATTGGACAGTCGCTGGATTAATCATTTGCAATTATTTAAAGAAAATATTTAAGCTTCCATCGGTTGATACCGGTGGAAGTTTTTTATGGATTAAATTTGAAACATATCAAAAATTCAATCACCCTTTTGCCACAGGTTTAAAATCTCTTATCTTGCATTTAAAAATTTAACGTGCCTTACAAAAAGCCCAAAATAGAAAAGATTCTTTACTCCATTGGCGAAGTGGCCGAAATGTTTGGAGTTAACGTATCGCACATTCGTTATTGGGAAAACCAGTTTGAGGCTTTAAAACCGGTAAAAAATAAAAAGGGTAACCGGCAATTCACGAATAAAGATATTGAAACGATTCGTTTTATTCATCACCTGGTAAAAGAACGTGGACTAACAATAGAAGGCGCCCGAAAGAAGTTAAAAGAGAACCCGGAAGACTCTTTAAACAATTTCGAGGTGGTTAAACGTTTGCAGGATATAAAACTAGAACTTATCGCGATAAAAGAAGGACTCGGAGAAAATGAAGATTAAAGATATTACCAACTTTTTGGAGGATCTTGCACCACTAAAACTGCAGGAATCATACGACAATGCCGGATTGATACTTGGCGATAAAAACACCGAAGTTTCGGCAGCTCTGGTTACACTCGACGTCACCGAAGAAGTGGTTGATGAAGCAATAAAAAGAAAGGCGGGATTGATAATTGCGCATCACCCCATAGTTTTTTCGGGATTGAAAAAAATTACGGGCAAAAATTACATTGAGCGCACACTGATAAAAGCCATAAAAAACGATGTAGCTATTTATGCTGCTCACACCAATCTCGACAGTGTTCCGAGAGGTGTTAACGGGAAAATCTGTGAAAAACTTGGATTGGAGAACTGCAAAATTCTCCAGCCCGCTGGCGGAATGCTAAAAAAGCTGACAACTTTTGTTCCGGTTGATCACGCCAATAAAG
>DASQBW010000338.1:0-2481 GCA_035635015.1 Draconibacterium sp.
TAAACGGATTATTTAGCCAGCTGGGTTTTGTCCCGGAAGGCCTTCAGTTTGATGCGATGGAAATCACCGGAAATAGCACCGAAAAGCATGTTCGAAAACATTATGATTTAGACGATAATATTTCGTTAATTTATAATTCAGATGCTCATTTTTTAGAACAGATTGGCTCTGGATATTCCATTTTTAATGTAGACGAGTTGAACTTTAGCGAAATTAAAATGGCTTTGAATCAGCAATATAATAGATTTGTTGAACTTGTATGAGAACATTGTCGGAACACATCCTGGATATTGTGCAGAATTCAATACGTGCAAATGCAACATTGATTGAAATCATGGTTGAGGAGGATAAAATAAGAGACCTTTGTTCATTAACAATCAGAGATAACGGCTGCGGAATGAGTAAGGAAAAGCTGGGAAAAGCCATTAATCCGTTCTTCACATCACGAACTACCCGAAAAGTGGGTTTGGGTATTCCGCTTATAAAACACAATGCCGAGGCTGCCGGTGGCTGTTTTTCACTCGAATCGGAGCTAAATACGGGGACGGTTCTTCAAGCAAATTTTCAGCTAACGAACATCGATAAACCACCACTGGGAGACATTTGGGAAAGTTTATTCCAGATGTTTGTAAGTTACAATACCGGGAACCTGGTTTACAGGCATAAAACAGAAAAGGGCGAATTTCAGTTAAGTTCTGACGAACTGAAGGAAGTGCTGGGTAATGTATCCTATCAGCATAAGGAAATTCGGGAAGGAATTTTAGAATTGATAAAAACGAATTTAGAAGAAATAGAAGTAACAAAATAACGAACAAACAATACAGCGATATGGCTAAAATTAAATCACTGGCTGATCTTCGGAAAATGAAAGAAGAAGCTCAGTCGAAAATTAAACTTAGGGAAAACAGCACAAATCCCGATCAGGTTGTGCAAATTAAAGTTGGAATGGCCACATGTGGTATTGCATCCGGTGCAAAAGAAACCATAAAATTTTTTATTGAAGAACTGGAACAGGAAGCCATTGATGCAGTAGTAACACAAACAGGATGCATGGGGTATTGTTACGCTGAACCTACCGTTGAAGTAAAACTCCCGGGAAAAGAGCCCGTGGTTTACGGCCATGTAAAAAACGAAAAAGCCCGCGAAATAATTGATGCATATATTAAACGCGGAGAGCTGGTTGACGGCATTATCCCAGTAAACTTTAAAACCATTGACGAATAAATTTTAAACCTAAAACGATGACTGATTATAAAATGCATCTTTTAATCTGTGGTGGAACAGGGTGTAAAGCTTCGGAAAGCGATGAGATTAAAAACAGGCTGCATCAATTGATACAGGCTGCAGGCCTCGAAGATGATGTTCAGGTTGTGTTAACCGGCTGTTTTGGTTTTTGTGAGAAAGGTCCGATCATTAAAGTTTTGCCCGACAATACTTTTTATGTACAGGTAACACCAGATGACGTTGTTGAAATTGTACAAGAACACATTGTAAAAGGCCGCCCCGTAAAACGATTGTTGTATACCGATCCATCTAACAATGAGCAGATCAGCGATTCAAAAGGTATGGATTTTTATAAAAAGCAAATCCGAATTGCCTTAAAGAATTGTGGTTTTATCGATCCCGAAAACATTGATGAATACATTGCACGCGATGGTTATCAGGCTTTGGGAACATGTTTGACGGAGCGAACTCCGGGTGATGTAATCGAAGAAATAAAAGCCTCAGGACTTCGTGGTCGTGGAGGAGGCGGTTTCCCAACCGGATTAAAGTGGGAGATCACAAAAAATGTTGAGAACGAACAAAAATATGTAGTATGTAATGCAGATGAGGGCGACCCCGGTGCATTTATGGACCGCTCGATTTTGGAAGGTGATCCACACTCGGTTTTGGAAGCAATGGCCATTTGTGGTTATTGTATTGGTGCCGATACAGGATTGATCTACATCCGGGCAGAATATCCCCTGGCAATTCAACGATTAAAAACTGCTATTGGGCAGGCTGAAGATTATGGCCTGATTGGTGATGATATTATGGGTAGCGGCTTTAACTTTCGTATTGAATTACGCTATGGTGCCGGAGCTTTTGTTTGTGGCGAAGAAACTGCACTGATCCACTCGATGGAAGGTTTACGCGGAGAGCCAACTTTTAAACCACCGTTTCCATCCGTTTCAGGATATATGGGAAAACCCACCAACGTAAACAACGTGGAAACCTTTGCCAATATTCCGGTTATTCTTAATAAAGGTGCTGCTTGGTTTAGCAAAATCGGTACTGAAAAATCAAAAGGAACAAAAGTATTTGCACTTGCCGGTAAAATAAATAATGTTGGTTTGATTGAAGTTCCAATGGGAACCACGCTTCGCGAAGTTATTTATGATATTGGTGGAGGCATAAAAGACGGAAAAGAATTTAAAGCGGTTCAAACCGGTGGCCCTTCAGGGGGATGTTTAACCAAAGAATTGCTGGATATTCCGATAG
>DASQBW010000339.1:0-4526 GCA_035635015.1 Draconibacterium sp.
GCCACAAGTGATTGTTAAAGAAATTGACGGCAAAAAATGCGAGCCAATTGAGGCGCTAACCGTTCAGGTGCCTGATGAGTTTTCGGGGAAAGTAATTGAGCTGGTTACTGCCCGCAAAGGAGATATTGCCAATATTGAAGTAAAAGATGAGCGTGCGCATTTAGAATTCTATATTCCATCTCGCGGTTTGATCGGATTGCGTAACCAAATGCTTACAGCAACCGAAGGTGAGGCGATTATGGCCCACCGACTGAAAGGTTACGAGCCCTGGAAAGGTGAATTGGGAGTTAAACGAAACGGCGCACTTATCTCTTTGGAAACAGGAACTGCAATTGCCTATTCTATTGATAAAATGCAAGACCGCGGACGGTTTTTTGTTGAGCCGGGCGAAGATGTTTATGCCGGTCAGGTAATTGGTGAGTACACCCGTATGGACGACCTCACCATTAACATCATCCGAACTAAAAAGTTAAGTAATATGCGTGCTTCAGGCTCCGATGAAAAAACAGCTATCGCTCCCGCCATTAAATTTTCGCTGGAAGAAGCTATGGAATACATTCGCAACGACGAATACATCGAAGTTACACCAAAATTTATGCGTATCCGTAAAATTTACCTCGATGAGCATGAGCGTAAACGCCGTGCGAAAGCAATTGCTGGGTAAATATAATTGAAATCATATACCAAAAAGGGGGGCATTTTTTGTCCCCTTTTTTTGTATAATAATCAACAGCATAGTGGCTTATGTTTTAATGCGAAACATGTTCTTCTGAAAGATATTTGGGCATATGTTTAAAGTGTTTATGTAGAGGGTGTTAGTTGTTAATGATTTCTTAATAACATTTAAATATTTATTACTATTTAGATAGCTGATAAATTGAAAGTGATCATTGGTAAAATGGGGTTTTGGTTCTATTTTTAGAAGCAAAATTTAACTATAAAGTCATGATTAGAAAATCTTTACTACTTGCTTTGTTATTACTTTTTTCAACCACTGTATTATTTGCACAGCAGCCAACATTGTGGAGGGGAGAAAACAACGGAGTATATAACGAAACAGGCTTGTTAAAACAGTGGCCAGTCTATGGCCCTGAAATTCTGTGGACATTTGAAGAGCTGGGCGAAGGATATTCCTCTCCCGTTTTTGCCAACGGGAATATATACATTTCTACAATGTTTGATGGTGAAGGATACATTTATGTATTGGCGCAGGATGGCAGTTTAAAATGGAAAGTAAATTACGGAAAAGAGTTTACCGAGAGCTATCCGGGTGCACGTGCGTCGGTTGTTGTGGCAGGTGAACTCATGTATATGTACAGCAGCCTGGGAGAGCTGGTGTGTATGGACTCCGGCAACGGAGAGGTGAAATGGCGCAAAAGTGCTTTTGAAGATTTTGATGGTGAGAACATCCGGTGGGGAGCAACCGAAACGGTACTTGTAAACGGCGATGTGGTATATCTCACTCCCGGTGGGAAAAAGAATAATATAGTTGCCTTAAACCGCTTTAATGGAGACCTGATCTGGACGTCGTCAGGAAAAGGAGATCTATCTGCTTATTGCTCACCACTGCTCGTTGATCTTCCGGAACGAAAATTAATTGTTACTCATACTTCCGATCATATCGTTGCTGTAGATGCCAAAAACGGACAATTGCTTTGGGACCTTCCGTATACCAATCAATGGAGTGTACATCCGAATACTCCCTTGTTTTATAAAGGCAATTTATTTTGCTTTACAGGTTATGGCACCGGCGGTGTTAAACTCAATTTGAGTGAAGATGGATCAAGTGTGCAAAAAGAGTGGGAAAAAGCTGAACTCGACAGCCGTATGGGAGGAATGGTAGTGGTTGACGGATACATTTACGGCTCAGGAGATAATGCCCGCGAGTGGCGATGTGTTGATTGGCAAACGGGTGAAGAAAAATATGTTTCAAAGGATATTGCAAAAGGTGTTACCATTTATGCCGACGGAATGTTGTATTGCTATAGCGAGCGAGGCGAATTAGCTTTAGTTAAAGCTAGTCCTGAAGGTTTCGATATTGTAAGCCAAACAAAAGTTGATTTGGGTAGTGAACAACACTGGGCTCATCCGGTAATTAATAACGGACGTCTTTTTATTCATCATGGCAATGCACTGATTGCTTACAAGATTAAGTAGATTAACATTTTTCTGAGGACGAGTTATTTGTCGGGTATTTGGGATTTCCTCTTTCTTGACTTAACGCCTCGTTAACTCAAGTTTGCAGAAAAACAGCTATCTTTAATTTTTACCTGAATTAATGACTAAAAGAACCATAAATATCATTCTGATCTCAATCGGTACCATTGGATTTATTTCCATTTTTTGGTGGTTAAATGCCGATCCTACAAAAGATTTTACCGTTAATCTTGAAGGTGCCGATAACAGGGGGAAAGGAGTGCCTCCGCAGGAAGTGACTATTGGTGAGCATTTTGAAGAACTGGCCTCGGATTACCAGGTGCTGGAAGAAACGTGGACCAACTTTCGGGGGGCTAATCACGATAATATTTCAAAGTCGCCGGTAAAACTGGTGGAAAGTTTTGGAGCTGAAGGACCCAAAATTCTTTGGGCGAAAACATTAGGTGAAGGACACTCGGGAGCTGCCATTTACAAAGGTTTGGCTTATGTGCTGGACTACGATGAAGAAGAGCGCGCCGATATTTTGCGCTGTTTTTCGGTGGTTACCGGAGAAGAGCAGTGGCGACGTGGTTACGATGTGGCTATTAAGCGAAATCACGGAATGTCCCGGACTATTCCTGCAGTTACTGAAGACTACATTGTGACCATCGGACCCAAGTGTCATGTTATGTGTCTCGACCGTGAAACAGGAGATTTCCGCTGGGGACTTGATGTGGTAAAAGAGTATCAGAATGAAATTCCATTTTGGTACACCGGGCAATGTCCGTTAATCGATAATGGCGTTGCAATTATTGCCACCGGAGGTAGTAAAATGATGGTGGCTGTTGATTGCGAAACCGGCGAAAAATTGTGGGAAACACCAAATCCGGAGGGGTGGAAAATGTCGCATTCATCTATTATGCCTTATTCGTTTGGTGGACGAAAAATGTATGTGTACAGCGCAATTGGAGGCTTACTTGGTGTGGCTGCCGACGGTCCTGATGCCGGACAGGTTTTGTGGTCGACATCGCAGTGGAATCACTCGGTTGTTGCACCGTCGCCGGTTTGTATGCCTGATGGAAAGATTTTTATGACCGCAGGTTACGGTGCCGGAAGTATGATGTTGCAATTAACCGAAAGCAACGGTGCTTTCACGGTTGAACCTTTATACGAATATGCGCCGAAAGAAGGACTGGCATGCGAGCAGCAAACGCCAATTTTGTGGAATGGATATTTGTTTGGTATCGTTCCGAAAGATGGAGGAGCAAATCGTAATCAGCTGATCTGCGTAAGTCCAAATGATACCAGGAATGTGGTGTGGACGAGCGGTAAGGAAACCCGTTTCGGACTCGGGCCTTATTTTATTGCCGATAATAAAATGTTTATTCTGAGCGACGACGGAACACTAACTATTGCACGCCCAAGCACAGAAAAATACATTCAGCTGGAACAGGTTAAAGTAATTGAGGAAGGTCACGATGCCTGGGCTCCTTTTGCACTTGCTGATGGTTATTTATTGCTGCGCGACGCAGAAACGATGATCTGCATCGATTTGAATGTGAATGGATAGTAAGCATTAATGCAAATATAATGTCATGAAGAACAAAGGAATCGTAATATTTCTGATTGTACTGGCGATGGTAATCGTTGGCATAATGGTGGTTGACTGGTACTCGAAGCGGCCGGATAATATGGAGACCAATAAATTTGAGTTTAGTGTAGATGAATTTCGGAATGTTCCGGAGGAGCTGGTGAAGTACAAAGAAACCCGGAATTTTAACCTGGGCTTTGTTTTGGCAGAAGCGCTCGAAATTGCCAACAATAAAATATATGCAGTTGGTGACCAGGAACTGAAGATCGTTGATTTTTCAGGGACGCTATTGGGGGAGGTTGGTTTTCTTGACGAACCGCACGGATTGGATGTGGTTGGCGATACCATTTATGTGGTTTTCGAGAAATTTGTATGGATTGTTGACGAAAGCGGAGAAACTATTCATAAGTGGGAAGTTGAAGGTGAAGATACTTACTTAACGGCTGTTGCAGTTGAGGGTGATGACATTATGGTTGCCGATGCCGGAAACCGACGCATCCTGCGCTTTAATCACCAGGGAGAAATTGTAAATGAGTTTGAAGGAAAAACCGATGACGATTTAGAACACGGGTTTATTGTGCCAAGTCCGTATTTCGATTTGGATATAAATGCGTATGGAGATTTATGGGTGGCCAATCCGGGTGTGCATAACATGGAAAACTACACCAAAGAAGGGCGTTTACGCGAGTTCTGGAAAGCTTCAGGCAATCAAACCGAGAATTTTAGCGGATGTTGCAATCCTGCTCATTTTTGCTTTTTGGCCGATGGCAGTTTTGTTACCAGCGAAAAAGGTTTGGTT
>DASQBW010000340.1:0-7079 GCA_035635015.1 Draconibacterium sp.
AATGTTGGAGCCCAAACAAAATACACGCCGCTTGATAAAAACGATCCCGTTATTTTTAACGGAGATAATATTATTTACAAGGGGAAGAAGATTGAACTGGGGCCAAAAGCCTTTTTTGTAGATGGGCAGTTATCAGATGCAGATGTAACAATTTCCGATTATGTTTTTAATTCGGTGAATGAGGCCGCTAAATTTATTAGTGATGGTAGCGAAGAAAATCCGATGGTAATGTATATCGCTCCTTATGTTTATTGGATTGACGATCCGGATGATCCCGAAGTAAGAGTTCCAAAAGAAGGAGGAGGAACACCCTTTGGATTGGAGATTGATTGTGAGTGGTTACGTTTTCAGGGCTTGTCGGGGCATGCTGAGAATGTGGTTTTGGCCTGTAACCGAGGTCAAACAATGGGCGCTAAGGGGAATTATACTATGTTTAAAATTATTGGAAACGGGACGAGTGCTGAAAATATCACCTTTGGAAATTATTGTAACATTGATCTGGAGTTTCCGCTTAAGCCGGAGTTAAACCGTAAAAAGCGTGGATCCGCTATTGTTCAGGCGCAACTCGTATTCTGTAGCGGAGATAAAATATTTGCCAGAAATACGCATTTTGTAAGTCGTTTAAATCTGCTTCCTTTTTATGGAGGCACACGCACACTTTTCGATCATTGTCATTTTGAATCGACAGACGATGCATTGGCACCCAAAGCTGTTTACCTGGACTGTACTTTCGATTTT
The DNA here is from genome assembly GCA_035635015.1 of Draconibacterium sp. Taxonomy (GTDB): domain Bacteria; phylum Bacteroidota; class Bacteroidia; order Bacteroidales; family Prolixibacteraceae; genus Draconibacterium. The sequence continues at coordinate 739 of DASQBW010000340.1, forward strand.
TATTCTTCAAAACCCTTTGGCGGAACCATTGGCACTGGCGCGGTGTTGTTAAATTGCGATATAACTTCATTTGCGAGAGGCGAACAATACCTGGTTAAAGGCGATGGCCCGGTAGCGGTTATCGATTGCCGGATGAACGGAGAACTGGTTAAAAATTGGGGTTGGCGTGATCAGCCGGCTTTTGAAACAAAATATTACGATTACAATAACAGCCTGAATGACAAGTCTTATATGGTTGGGGAAATTCACCTTTGGGCGACGGTGAGTTTAAAAGGGAAAAGAGCATTAAATGCCTATCGTTTTGAATTCAAAAATGAAATAGTATACAACACTTTTAATCTGTTGAGAGGAAACGACAACTGGGATCCCATGGGAATTCAGGAAAAAGTATTGGCAGCAGAGGCTGAAAAAGGTGTATCGTTGACCAATATTCCCACGCAATTGCTTGTGAGGCCTACGCAAAAGAATCTGGAGACGGGTAAAGAGCCGGTTACCTTGTCGGCTATTGTGAATTGCTACAGTCGTACGCGAATAATGGGGGAGAAGATACATTGGTCGGTGGATTCTGAGTATGCTGATCTGGTAAAACTAAAAGACAACATGGATGGATCGTGTACGGTAATTCCTGTAAATGAATACGACGATACCAGGCAGGTGATTGTAAAAGCTTCAACCGAAGATGGTTTGGAAGCTGCGGCTGTACTTTATGTGGCTCCACGTTTTTTGGATGCTCCAGAATTTATTAACAAACCGGAGATTGTTCATTCGGGAAAAGGCTTGTTAACTGTGACTTATAAGCTGGATTCAAATTATCCCGATCAGTCACTGGTAAGTTGGTACCGTTGTTCCGATGCATCGGGTAGTGATCCGATTCAGGTTGCCGTTTCGCGTTTTAACGAACCTTGTTTAAGCTATAAATTGAGTGAAGGTGATGTGGGATATATGATGGTCTCGGTTGAACCTAAGCACTTGCGCTGCAATAAGGGCGAAGCGGTTTATGCGGTATTAACTGAGAAAATTTCAGCCGATCAGATTATTGAAAACCGGAAGGTCTATCAGGTAAATTTGAAAAATATGGCGACTCAGATTCAGCCGGATGTATTACCTGGTTTTTGGACCGTAGATTGTTTTAAACCCAGAGACACCAATGAGTGGAACGACTGGACAGCCGATAACAGCAAAGATTCGTGGTATTACGGAGTTGGCGAGAATGGTGCTGCCAACGATACCGGGTTAGTGCAGGCAAGTAAAGGTGCCCGATTGAGGTATACGCCCGTTGGTGACAGTTTTGGTGATATGACGATTAGTTTTACAGCTTACCCGGCAAAAACTGCCGGACAGGGTTTTAGCAGTGCAAAATCACAATACATGGACATTTGTATTCAGTTCGATACGAAGAAGCTAAATGGTTATGCCTTACGTTTGTTCCGAACAACGAAGTATCACAATGCCATCGATTGTATGTTTGTGGAGTACAAAAATGGGGAGGCAGTGCCAATTAGTGAACCTGTTTCAACTTCGTGTTACCGCACGCCTTGTTTTATTACGCTGCAGGTAAAGGGTAATCGTTTACTGGCACACATGGAATCGCCAGCCGAATATTTTGTCGAACCAAAACGTCCGGAAGTGAAAATGAGTGTGGATATAGAAACAGTAATAGAAGCGACATCGTTCGGTGGATTTGGATTGCAACACACAGGGTCGGTAGGTAGTGGTGCAACGCTGATAAAAGACTTAAGATTGGAGTGGAAATGAGAACAGCTATTTTAAACATTCTCTTCGTGGTATCTCCACTATTTATTTCTCAACCAATTATTAATAAAGGATAATAATTGTACATAAGAAACGGATTTCTTAGAAGGTTAAAAATCTTAAAATCATTCTAAATTACCTTGTTTTATAATCCTTTTTCCATAAAAAACGTTGTACCTTTAATAGTCCAAAAAATCAAATTAATAATCTTTAAACAAGAAGAATTATGGCATTTAGTTTACCAAAACTTCCGTATGCAAATAATGCATTGGAACCTGTAATAAGTGAAAAAACAATTGAGTTCCACTATGGCAAACACCACCAGGCTTATGTGAATAATGTGAATAACCTGGTTCCCGGAACTGTATTTGAAAATGCAAGTCTGGAAGACATTATTAAAAAGGCCGACGGTGGTACTTTTAATAACGGTGCACAGGTTTGGAACCACACCTTCTATTTTATGCAATTCAGTCCTGATGGCTGTAAAGAACCAAAAGATGAGTTAAAAGCAGCTATTGATGCTAAATTCGGATCGTTCGATGCTTTTAAAGAAGCGTTCTCAACTGCAGCTGCAACTTTGTTTGGATCAGGCTGGGCATGGTTGGTAGTTGATGAAAATGGCGAGCTGGAGATTGTTCAGACAAGCAATGCCGGAAACCCGTTGCGCGACGGTAAAAAACCACTGTTAACCTGCGATGTTTGGGAGCACGCGTACTATCTGGATAAGCAAAATGCACGTCCGGCTTATGTTGCTGATTTTTGGAAAATTATCGACTGGAAAGTTGTTTCAGAACGATTTGCGTAAAACAAATTTTAATTTGTAATAGGATGTAAATAAATGAGGGTCTCACTTAAAGCGAGACCCTCTTAGGGTATACTAATCGTTTCAACTAAATACCCTTATTCCTTACTTAAACAGCTCAAAAACTTATATACCTTGCTTATAGGTCTATATCTAAAATCATCAGGGAGTGGGCAGGAACCACAACTTTCCCATTGTTTAATTTTAATTGCGTTTTTTCCGGTTTCACCCTTTCAGGATTCTCAATATCATTATATGCCTCTGTTGTGTCTCCCGAAAGCACCATCGCAGTAACAATTTCATTGATACCGCCTAAACCAAGCTGGCATTCAATAGCTTTCTGAGGATCTTTATTAACTAATGCAACAGCATATTTCGTTTTATCGTTGTTACATGTTACGACTGCATCGACTACAGGGACCGATATATCATCTTTGCTTAAAGTCCCGGACTTAACTGATGTAGGCAGAATATTTGGCTGGAGTTCATTCGCATAAAGCTGCATAACGTGGTAAGTTGTTCGCTTTACGATACCATCCGGATGAACATACAGTGGTCCGCGAGTATTAACCACAGGAGCCATACAAGCCATTGCAACATATTCAGAATTGCGTAAACATGAATTTAAAAAACACGCAGAGAAAAGTGCATCAGCCATTGTATAAAGGGAGTTTATGTCATTTTTATCTCTTGCTTCAACATCCATCCCCTCCAAATGCATACCGTGTCCGGGATGATGCCAGTTTTTAAGGTTCCATTCGTCAAACGCTATTTTAATTTGTTTATCGTAACCCGTTTTCTTTAAAATATCGATGGTATGCTGAATCTGTTCCTCAGGTTGCGTGGTTTTGAGCATACAAGTAACATAATCTGATGGTGTATTGTCATGTACCAAAAAGTCCCAATAACCATGAATTGAAACATAGCTCAAATATTGTCCGGCTCTTTCCAGTAAGGGGATGGTCCAGTTATCATCAGCCAAGGCAGCTGCAAAGAGTTCAATATTATGGTCTACGCTCAGCATCAACTTGGCAGATTCTCTTACCAGATAGCCCCATTCCTCAACAGTTTTTGCACCTAATTCCCACGCTCCATAGTTTTCGTTACCAATACTCCAGAATTTAACATTGTGAGGCTCCGGGTACCCATTCTCAATCCTCATACGTCCGTATTTGCCGATACTCAAGTTGCAATATTCTACCCAATCACTCATTTCTTCCGGGGTTCCTGTACCAGCATTTGTGCAGATAAAAGGCTCAGCATCTATTTTCCTGCACCAGGCAATAAATTCATCAGTGCCAAATGTATTGGGGTCTTCAACATGCCAGGCTTTATCGTAAACCGGTGATCTGTCGTCACCAACTCCTTCCAGCCAATGATAAGATGAAACAAAGCACCCACCTGGCCAGCGTACAACCGGAACTTTTAAATCACGAAGTGCCTCAATTACATCTGTGCGAAAACCCTGCTCGTCTGACAGCATTGAGCCGGGTTCAAAAATACCGCCATAAATCTGACGATGAAAGTGTTCAATAAACTGACCGAATATCATGGGGTTGTAAGTGTGTGGTACGGAGGTCAGATCAACTGTCATTTCGGCCTGCAACTCTTTTTGAGCAAAAACATGATGAAAGAGTGCAAAAACGGAAAGCAGACTCAAAAGTAATTTTTTCATTCTTTTCATTTGTTAGTTTGTTAGTTGTTTATTTTATTAATATCCTGATTTATACATAAATATTAATTCAAAACCAGGATTGACGAGATCACAATAAAGGTTATATGTACCAATTAATCAGTTGCTCTAATAATTCTTGTTTACCGCTGATCTGAGCTGGTTCGCCAGCTACTTTTGCAGCAGCGTACATATCTTCAAGTGTTAATTTACCACTTTCGAAATCGGCACCTTTACCTTCGTCGAACGAAGCATAACGAGCAGCACGCATAGCGCAGTATTGCGAGTCGTTCAGAATTTTGTCAGCAATAACAAGGGCACGGGCAAATACGTCCATACCACCAATGTGTGAGATGAAAATATCTTCCAGGTCGGTTGAGTTACGACGTGTTTTAGCATCGAAGTTAATACCACCATAAGTAAAACCACCTGCAGGAAGAATCTCAAGCATTGCTTCAGTAACTTCGTAAATGTTGGTTGGGAATTCGTCAGTATCCCATCCGTTTTGGTAGTCGCCTTTGTTGGCATCAATCGATCCAAGTAAACCTGCATCTGCCGACATTCTCAGGTCGTGAGCAAAAGTATGACCTGCAAGTGTAGCGTGGTTTACTTCAATATTCAATGTAAAGTCTTTTTCCAAACCATTTGCTTTCAGGAAGCCGATAACAGTTTGTGCATCGTAATCATACTGGTGTTTTGTTGGCTCCATTGGTTTTGGCTCGATAAAGAAAGAACCTGTGAAACCTTGTTTACGACCGTAATCGCGGGCCATACGAAGAAATTCTCCAAGGTGTGCCAATTCGCGTTTTGTATCGGTATTGTGCAAGCTCATGTAACCTTCGCGTCCTCCCCAGAAAGTGTATCCGGTACCACCCAATGCGATTGTAGCATCAATAGCGTTTTTAACCTGAACAGCTGCATTGGCAACTACGTTAAAATCAGGGTTGGTTGATGCACCGTTCATGTAACGAGGATCGCTAAAAACATTGGCTGTACCCCAAAGCAATTTTACACCTGAAGCAGCTTGTTTTTCTTTGGCATAATCCACCATTTTTTCCAGTTTCTTTTCAATCTCGAAAACTGAACCACCGCCAACAACGTCAACATCGTGGAAACAGTAGAAAGGAGCACCTAATTTTGTAATGAATCCGAAAGCCGCATCCATTTTTTCTTTGGCCGCATCAATTGGGTCAGAAGCACCATGCCATGGGAAAATTTGCGTTCCAGGTCCAAACGGATCGTCTCCGGTTGCACAGAAAGTATGCCAGTAAGCTACTGCAAAACGCAGGTGTTCTTTCATTGTTTTTCCGGCGACAACTCTGTTCTCGTCGTACCATTTAAACGCCATTGGGTTTTTTGAATCAGGACCTTCGAATTTTATTTGATCGATTTCTTTAAAATACTCTTTGTTTCCTTTTAAAACTTCCATCGTAATAAATTTATGAATTGATATTTTATCAGTTTTATATTACTCTTTTTATTTGAGTTGCGTATTATTTTATCGCTTTTTCAAGTTCTGCTTTCCAGCTTTCGTAAGCTTCCTGGTAAGCGGCAATGTTCTGAGTGTTAGGCTCAATTACATCCAGTTTTTTCAGGTTCGAGAAAGCCTCGTTAAACGATTTGTAATAACCCGATCCTACACCTGCTCCACGCGCTGCTCCAACCGATCCGTCGGTGTTGTACAGTTCAATGGTTGCACCTGAAATTCCGGCAAGTGTTTCTCTGAAAATTGGACTGAGGAACATGTTTGCTTTTCCGGCTTTAATTACCAATGCATCGATATCAATATTTTTCATGATATCCATTCCGTATTTAAACGAGAAAACAATTCCTTCTTGCGCAGCACGTAATAAGTGCCCTTTGCCATGGATATTAAAGTTAACACCCGAGAAAAGCGAACCGATATTTTTATTCTGAAGAACGCGCTCGGCACCGTTACCAAAGGGTAGGATAGAGATACCATCCGATCCGATGGCCACTTTTGACGCAAGGACATTCATCGCTTCATACGAAAGCCCTTCGGCCACCATTCGTTTCAGCCATGCATTTAAAATTCCTGTTCCGTTAATACATAAAAGTACACCCAAACGAGGATCTTCAGGAGAATGATTAACG
>DASQBW010000341.1:0-6640 GCA_035635015.1 Draconibacterium sp.
TCCCCAATCTGTTTTCCATTTTTGTGATTATTATAATCACCCGTTACCTTTTAAAAATACTGGCGGTGGTGGTTCGCGAGCTTGAAACAGGCAAGTTGAGGATTAAAGGTTTTCACAGCGATTGGGCCAAACCAACTTTTAACCTGGTAAAAATTGTTATTTATATTATTACTGCTGTATTTATTGTACAATACCTTCCTTCTTCAAAAGCCTTTCAGGGAGTATCCATATTTGTTGGTGTAATCTTCACCCTCGGGTCCACTTCGGCCATCGCAAATATTGTTGCCGGAATTGTAATTACCTACATGCGGCCGTTCCAAATTGGCGACCGTGTAAAAATTGGCGACACCATGGGTGATATTGTTGAAAAAAACCTGTTGGTAACCCGTATAAAAACTATAAAAAACGAAGATGTTACCATTCCCAATGCCACTATTATAAATACACATTTGTGGAATTATACAAAAAACGCCAGTCAGCTGGGAATAATTTTACACCCCACAGTAACCATAGGCTACGACGTGCCAGCCGAAACAGTAATAAAACTTTTGCTTGAAGCTGCCAAAAACACTAAAAATTTAACCCGCGATTTTAAGCCTTTTGTGCTTCAAAAAAGCCTTAACGATTTTTATGTGGAGTACGAACTGAATGTTTACACCAAACAACCCGGAAAAATGGCGCATTTTTATTCGGAGCTCAATAAAAGTATCCTGAATGAATTTAATAAAGCCGGCGTTGAAATACTATCGCCACATTATTCCTCTTTCCGCGATGGAAATGCATCTACAATTCCTGAGAAGAAAAACGCTAATTTTCCCACTGATCCGGTTGGCGAGGTAATAAAAAAAGCTACAGGACAAAAGTAATTACCAGGGTACAAATGATATTTTTCGGGTGACAAAAGAATCTCCGTAAGGAAAACGTACAAAGTAAACACCAGCTGTTTTTCCCAGCAGGTTTAACCTAACACGAAAGGTGTCTTGTTGAGAAACAGATGTTTCCATTGCCTGCCCCAACAGATTGTATACAACAATACTCTCTGGATCAATTTTTTTATCTGACTCAATATTCAACACTTTATTTGTTGGATTTGGATAAACCCACACGTTTTCAGGTTGTTCAACTAACGGGGTATCGGTAATAATACTGTAATTACATGCCACCAGTTCCATCACATTAACCATGGCATAATTTTGCGTATTAACATCTGAAAAAGCCTTCCAATTGCCGTTTTGTAATAGATAAAAATGATTGTCGCCCCCATCGGCAGAACGAAGCGACTGATAAATGGCAAAAGTATCGGCGGGGTTAATATCACTCAATTCAAAGCCAACAAAAAACGTGTCAGCCGGTTCTACCATCTCATCAAACCCCACAAAATTCATGGCGTCTTCAGCCCAATTATCAATATTTACTGATTTACTGTAAATTAACTGTTCAGGTAAACTATTTCCGTTGTACACTTTAACCGTTATCTTACTGTTGTTGTTATGCGTAACCAATTTCCCCACACCAAACGACACGCCATCTATAATTTCGTCTCCGTCGATGGCAAAGCGCTCCACAACCTCCTCAATTCCAACCTCATTGCTTCCACCCCAGTATCCTTTTGTTTCGCCTGAAATTGTAATTGCAATGTTGCCATGTTCATCCGCATCATTTAAATGAGTAAACGCATTACACAAATCATCTCCGGTATTAAATTGCTTCCCATTTAGTTTTAAAGCTCCGGTTTCTAAGGGATCTAACCAGTATTTTAGCTGTTTGGTCGAATCCGACCGGTAATCCCATTGCATTGAAAAACGAGCATAAAAATCATTAACAGGGCTTGCACAATTCGCTGCTCCTCCTGTAAGGGTTCCAATCAGTTGATCATTCATATTGAACAGTCCTCCTCCTGACGAGCCAACTTCAGTAACACCATCGTCCCAACGTAAGATTTTTAACGAACCATTGCGTGGATTTTTAATTTCTGAGGTATTGTAGGTGGCATATACCGGTTTGTCGTAGTCAAATGAAATCTTTTTTACGTCTCCGTAAGGGTGATGAATACTCACTGAAGAATCGGGCACTCCCGACGACCTGTCCCATCCGGCATAATAAGGCCTGAAATCGGGCGGAGGTACAACACTTAATTCAACCAGCGCAAAATCAAGACTATCAAAATGCGCTTTCATAACCGCTCCTGAAAGAGAATGAACGGGGTCGCCATCCAATGGTGCACAATAAGGGCTTTCGTAATTGAAAGTATAAACTGTTGTTTCAGCAAAATCCCATTTATCATAACAGTGCGAAGCTGATATCACGTAAGGAGTTTTATCCTCCGAAGTATTATTAATCAGAGTGCCACTGCATACCTCAACCCCGTCAACAATTAGTCGACATACTGCATCTTTTAACTGATTCCACCTGTCTCCAACTTCACAGTTAATGTCTACATTGCATTCTCCGGCAGCCTTCCCATTAATTGGTCTTCTGTCGAATTTAAGAATACCCATAAAATCATGGTTTACCCGGGATATACGAAAATCAGCAGGAGTACCCAATTGTTCCGGCACTTCATACTGCACAGTTATTTCATCACCTCTAACAGGCGAAACGGCAAATTTACCTGATACTTTATTATTGTTAGCGGTAAAAGCACCGAGATAATGATTATTCTGTTCGTTGTAAATGAATAAACGCCCTTTTTCATTCAGCTTAAAATCATCAAAAATAAGATTTAGCGAATAGGCATTTTCTGAGCTTATAGTTATACGCCAAACATTATAACCTGCATTGGTGGTATACCAAACTCCTGAATTGGCAGGGCTAAGATCTACATTAAATGCATGAGCAAATGTAAATGCCTTTAAATTATTTTCAGAAGCTTCATTGGATCTAAGTTTTGCATCAATTTCATTCTGTGGTAAAATTGGCATTTTTACAAAGGTCCTGCTACTACTTTTAAGCGTAACAACCTGGAGCGGAAATCCTCCTATAGAAATTTGTGCATTAGCTGAATTACAAAATAACACGAGCAGAATCAGCAGTGAAAAATAAAAACGTCTCATTAAACGATGGTTCTCGGTAAACTATTTTGGGCGTAAATTAAGGGTTTTTTTGGTCAATTAACACGAATCAAGAAACTTTTCAACAAAAAGTACCAATTTGTGTTTATTATGCTGTACATTTTATTAACCGATAAATTATTAATTATGAAAAAGTCAATCTTAATCCCGTCAGTGCTACTTTTAATGGTTAGTCTGGTAGCTTTTGGCAGTAATAGATCCAATGAATCTGAATCAGAATCAGAACCACTTCCCGCCAAGGTTAAAACTATTGTCGACAATTCGTGTTTTGGTTGCCACAATACCGATTCTAGAAATGAAGATGCAAAAAAGGCACTCGATTTTATGAAACTTGATAGCCTTTCAACAGTAAAAATGATTCACGCTTATAAAGAAATTGGAGAAGTACTTGAAGAAAATGAAATGCCTCCAAAAAGATTTTTGGAACGCTTCCCTGATAGGGCTCTGAATGATGCCGACAAGAAATTATTACTGGATTGGTCAAAAGAACAAACCGAAGCTTTGGTAAAAGGAATGTAAAATGCGCCGGATTTTTCGATATCTATTTATAGTATTGCTACTTGCTTTTATTGTTTTGCAATTTTTTCAACCCGAAAAAAACAGCACAAAAGCAGGTAGCAATCATATATTTAACCAGGAAGAGGTACCTGAACACATTCAAACAATTTTAACAACATCGTGTTTTGATTGCCACTCTAACAATACCAACTACTTGTGGTACCACCACATTGCACCGGTATCCTGGCTTATTAACAATCACATCGAAGAGGGAAAATCGGATCTGAATTTTTCGGAATGGGAAGAGATGGATGTTTTTGATAAGATCACCATTCTGGAAGAAATTTGCCAGGAAACCGAACAAAAAAAAATGCCAATAGAGTCGTATCAAAAAATGCATCCAAAATCAAAACTTACGGAAGAACAGATAGCAGAACTTTGCGACTGGACAACAAAACTTGCTGAGGAAACACTTGTAAAAGCTATCGGCGACTAACACCTTTTTATGTAAATCGAGAAATACTATCTTTGTTTAAAAACAAAGAATGCATGAAGGTTTTAGTAATGTATGTTGATAAGTTTTCGTACGATCCTGCTCAGAAAAATCTGGACGATGCTACCGATATAAGTGAAGGTGCTGAATTTTCAGATTCCATTCTGGCTTTTATTCAGGTGGAGGAAAGTGATGAAGAAAAAGATGTAAAAAGCCGCGAGAAAAAACTGGTCAACCATTTAAAATGGACAGCCCGCAAGAACAATTGTAAAAGTGTAATCCTGCATTCATTTGCTCACTTATCAGAATCAAAAGCATCAGTGGATTTTACCAAGGAACTGTTCGATTTGGCAGAAAAGCGTCTTCAAAATGCTGAATTTGAAACTGCACAAACACCATTTGGATATTTCCTCGACCTCAATATTAAAGCTCCCGGATTTTCTCTTGCACGAATTTGGGCAACCTTATAAAGATGAAGGATGAAGAATTTTGTTAATAAGCAATTTTATTCCATTTCATTGTCTGACAGAAAAACGCTTTAATTTATATTCCAGATTCCATCCTGTTTTTCATTTATTCTTCGGCTTAATAAATTCAACTATCTTTGCGGCAAAATAACCATACATGAAATTTGAGGATTACTCCATTTCCAAAACGATAAAAACCAACCTGGCCCAAAAAGGATTTCGCCGCCCTACCGACATACAATTTAAAGCCATTCCTCCTGTATTAAGAGGAGAAGATGTATTGGCCATTGCACAAACCGGTACCGGAAAAACAGCGGCTTTTGCCATTCCTGTAATCCACAATATTCAACAGGCCAAACGCCAGAAAACAGCCGTGGGAATAAGTTGCCTCGTTATGGCGCCTACACATGAACTGGCACAACAAATAGGTGAAGTTTTTGTATCTGTTGCAAAAGATACAGGAGTAAAAACCACTGTAATAATCGGCGGTGTTGATCAGGATCCACAAATAAACCGGTTAAAAAGTGGAACCGATATTTTAGTGGCTACTCCCGGCCGGTTATTTGACCTTGTTAGTCAGGGTTACCTGAAATTGCATGGTATAAAAACACTGATTCTTGACGAGGCAGACCACATGCTCGATCTGGGTTTTATAAAAGACATTAACGATGTGGTCCGTTTTTTACCGGAAACACATCAGACTTTATTCTTCTCGGCCACCATAAATAAAAAAATCAAAAAACTCGCCTATTCACTGGTTAACAAACCAATACGCATTCAGATATCACCAAAGAATCCGGTTGCCAAAACCATAGAACATCAGGTTGCTTTTATAGAAATGGACGACAAAAGAGCCTTTCTTGAACGTTTGGTAGAAGAAAATCCCAATGCAAAAATTCTAGCTTTTGTTCGCACTAAAGTCAGAGCCGAGCGGGTGAAAAAGGCAATGAATAGGGTAAATATTATTGGCGACACTATACATAGCGACAAAGAACAGGCAGAGCGCGAATTAACGATGAAACGTTTTAAGAGTGGTGAGTTAAAATTACTTATTGCCACAGATGTGAGCGCGCGAGGTATCGATATTCCAAATGTTGATTTTGTGGTGAATTACGACCTTCCCGAAGTGGCTGAGAATTATGTACACCGTATTGGCCGGACAGGACGTGCCAACCAAAAAGGTAAAGCAGTATCATTCTGTAGTCCTGAAGAACGAGAAATACTTGACGAGATAGAAAGTTTTTTAGATAAAGAAATCCACCGACTTGAAATTGACAAGAACGACTATCGCGAAACGCTTGAATTTACGAAAGACACTGATTATAACTGGAAAAAGTTAATGCGCGATAACGAACAGGAAATAAAAGCGGCAAAAAAGAAAAACCGAAAGTAAACCGCCTGTAAAAGCTCCAAAGCATTCCCCTACAGCAATCCAAAACAGCAGATATCAAAACAACTTTACGCAATCATTATCGCGCATAAAAAACGGGCACTACCAATGCGGCAGAGCCCGTTATAAGAAATATATGATCGTCTGTTTTTTACATCAAATTAAATAATAGATTTCATCGATTCCATTGCTTCACGCAATTCAGCACCAACAATTTCCACATCACTGTACCTGATTTCATCGTTTACCTCTATTAACTCTTTGTTATCAACATGATTGTCGATTCCATCATTAAAGTTTTTACCAATAACATTGGTCTCAATCTTACTCATAAAATCGGCCAATAATGGTTTACAGGCATGATCGAACAAGTAACAACCGTATTCTGCAGTGTCAGAAATCACACGGTTCATTTCGAATAATTTTTTACGCGCGATGGTGTTTGCAATTAGTGGAGTTTCGTGCAATGACTCGTAATAAGCCGACTCTCCTTTAATTCCGCTTTCCACCATAACATCGTAAGCCAATTCAACACCAGCCTTAACAAAAGCAACCAATAAGGTACCATTGTCGAAATATTCCTGTTCAGTAATTTCTACATCGCCAGCCGGAGTTTTCTCAAAAGCAGTTTCGCCGGTAGCAGCACGCCACTCCAACAGGTTTTTATCGCCATCGGCCCAGTCTTTCATCATTGTCGACGAGAAAGTTCCGTCCATAATAT
>DASQBW010000342.1:0-2137 GCA_035635015.1 Draconibacterium sp.
CATAAAACAATTGTTTATGAAATTGGTTTTTGTTAATAAAGAAGTAGATCATAAAATTATTACAAATTATTATTGGTGAAAACGATCCTGAAAAAATATACTACCGTATTAGCGCTGCTAATAATATTGGCTTTGCTGGCACTTCAAATTAAATGGATTGTGTATTCCATTCGCTTTCAGGATAAGGTATTTGAGAAAAGTGTGGAGTTGGCAATGAGCGAAACAATGACCATGCTCTCGGCTGATAAGCCATTGTGTAAAACAATTCAAACGTGTGTTAAATCCGATTCTGTTCGCTTAAAAACACAACTGACAACTGCGGGGGTATGGCAAAAAATAAACGAAGCAATTGAAAGTGAGTTAAAATCGTATGATATTGACCTTGAGTATAATATGTATATTTTGGAGGATGAGTCGGAGGAATTGAAAAATTTGGAGCTGAACTACAATAAAGGATTATATTATGAGGAATGCATGGGCGGAATACTTGGGTATACAGGTTATAAACTGGTGGTAGAATTTCCATCGCGCACCAGGTTCTTTTTTGTTAAAGCAGGACTAATGTTCCTTGGTTCGGTAGTGCTGATATTTTTACTTATTCTTTCGTTATTTTATGTATTTCGGATATACAATCGGGAAATTAGAATTGCCCGGCATACGAAAGAGTTGCTTAACAATGTGAGCCACGAATTTAAAACGCCTTTATCTTCAATAGCTTTGGCTTCTAATATGATCCGGAAAAAAAGGTACGGATCAGACAATCAGAAATTGGATAATTACGCCGAACTTATTTTTAAGGAGAACCGAAAATTGCAGAACCTTGTAGAAAGTTTATTGCGTTTGGAGGCAGTGGAGCGTAATGAATTTGAATACGTAAAAGAAAATACAACGATTCATGAAATCATAAAAGAAGCCGCCTCTACCATTGAAATGTTATTGAAGGAGAAATCAGGACACATTAAATATGATTTCAAGACGGGTTCTACAATGGTATTCATCGATAAAATGCACTTTGTAAATGTGTTTGTTAACTTGTTTTCAAATGCTATAAAATATTCAAAAAAAGCTCCCGTTATTAAAATTGAAACCAGACTTGAAGAAGATGACCTTGTGATCCTTGTTAAGGATAACGGGATTGGGATACCGGCTAAATTTCGGAAATATATTTTTGATAAATATTACAGGGTTCCAACCGGTAACGTGCACAATGTAAAAGGTTTTGGAATTGGACTGGCCTACGTGAAACAAATTGTAGATGCACATGGTGGAACAATTTCGGTTGAAAGTGAAGTGGATGAAGGAACGATTTTTGTGATAAAGCTGCCCATAAAAGGATCATAATATGCACGAAGAACAATTGAATATCATTTTGGCTGAAGACGATTTAAATCTTGGCTTTTTACTGGAAGAATTTTTGAAAAGCAGGGGTATCAATGTTACCTTGTTTCGCGATGGAGAGAGTGCGTTGGAAGGATTTCGAAAAAGTGACGAATTTAATTTCTGCATTTTCGATGTCATGCTTCCGAATATGGATGGATTTACACTGGCGAAAAGAGTAAAAGACATCGAACCAAAAATTCCGATTGTTTTTCTTACAGCCCGTGCCATGAAAGAAGACAAAATGAAGGGATACGACATTGGTGCCGATGATTATATTACCAAACCTTTTGATGAGGATGAGCTGTGGTGTAAAATTGTTGCCATAAGTAAACGTAGCGATTATTACCAGGACGAATCGGCAAATGTATACAAGGTTGGTGCCTACGAATTTGATTTTGAAAATCATTCGCTCAGTTTTAACGGGAATACAAAACGCCTTACAACTCGTGAAGCCGAAGTATTGCGTATGTTGTGTAAGGCCAAAAAGAATGTGGTTCGAAGGGAACAAATTTTAACTGCAATCTGGGGGGAGAATGATTATTTTGCCGGACGAAGCCTGGACGTTTTTATCTCAAAACTGCGAAAATACTTTGCCAACGATCCTTCTATATCCATCGAGAATGTTGTAAAAGTCGGCTATATTCTGAATTGCTAAATAACAAAAAAGTCGCTCATTTAAAATGAACGACTTTTCTTATGTCGGAATAATCTTACTATGATTTATCCGATTTCTCTCCTCCGCAAGTTGAGCTACAAC
>DASQBW010000343.1:0-1818 GCA_035635015.1 Draconibacterium sp.
GATAACAACAACCGAGATGCCTTCATTTTGCCAATCGGAAGTTGCTGAACCGGCAATTGCCCCATTAATAAGTACGATTAAGCCAATAATTAGTAAAATAAAGCCTTTCATTTGTTGTCGTGTCATATAACTTCAATATTATAGTTTGATATACAAACACATAAGTAGGAAGTCTTAGTATTTGGTCAGTCTCTAATTTTTTATTTGGTTTGTGCTGGCCAAAGCTTCGTGGCGTAAAATTAGAAATATTAGCATTATTTTACATTTTATAGCACTTTAGTATAAGCCATATTTATATTTTTGTGCAGCCAAAATAGATTTGAAACGCAGAAGACATTTTGTATAGATTATTCATCACATATTTATTTCTTGCAACCCCTTTGTTGCTCCTTGCTCAGGAACCGACTCTTAGTGTGGCTCACGACGAAAAACAATTTCAGGACACCATTCCTCCGGGATTTAATATGCCAACAGATACTCTTGTTCGTAATGAACCGACTACCGACTCGCTGAGAAGTGTTGAACAGGAGAAACCAGTTATTGATGCTCCCATTGATTATACTGCCCTCGATTCGATGATTGTATCGTTGGACGGACAAAAGGTTTATTTGTATAATGGCGCTAAAGTTACTTATCAGAACATTGAATTGGAGGCCTATTATATTGAGTTGGATTTGGAAACCAAAGAAATTTATGCGGAGGGAATCAGGGATTCGGTAGGAGAGATGACCCAAAAGCCGCTTTTCAAGCAAGGATCGGAGGAGTATGAATCAGAAACCATGCGTTACAATTTCGAGACAGAAAAGGCCTTTATTACAAAGGTGGTATCTGCTCAGGGAGAAGGTTTTATTCACAGCAACCGAACAAAGAAAATTGGGAAAGAGGTATTTATCACAAAAGATGCCATGTACACCACTTGTGATGCCGATCATCCCCACTTCTATCTGAATCTTACCAAAGCGAAGGTGATTTCAAATAACAAAATTATTACCGGCCCGGCTTACATGGTACTTGAGGATTTTCCGATTTATTTCCCGATTCTGCCTTTCGGATATTTTCCCAATTCACCAACATATTCGTCAGGTATTTTGTTACCAAAATATGGAGAAGAACAAAACCGTGGTTTCTTTCTTCGCGACGGTGGATATTACTGGGCTGCCAGCCAATATTTTGATTTGGCTGTTCAGGGCGATATCTATTCAAGAGGATCCTGGGGAACGCGGATAAAGACCAATTATAAACAACGTTACAAGTTTAATGGTAATTTCGGATTTGAATATGCCAAAAACAAATACGGAGAAAAGGGATTGGATACCTATTCTCAATCAACACAGTACAAGATCCTATGGTCACATTCGCAAGACCCTAAAGCAAATCCGAACCAAACATTCTCAGCGAGTGTAAACATTTCGTCGAGTGGTTACGATAAGCAAAATGCAAACGACTACAATGACTATCTTACCACTACGAAATCGTCAAGTATATCTTATTCCCGTAAATTTGAGAACACACCTTTTAACCTGTCTGTCAACCTGCGGCATTCGCAGAACACGAAAGACAGTACAATGTCATTGTCATTGCCCGAAATGACTTTTAATATGGCAAAAGTTTACCCGTTTAGAAAAAAGAACCGAAGCGGAAAGATTAAATTCTACGAGAATTTTGGTATAAATTATACAGCTAACCTTAAAAACTCTATTTCGGCAAAAGAAGATGAAATTTTGAGCAGTTCGTTTGCTACTGATTGGAAGAACGGTATTCGCCATAACCTGCCCATTTCGTTCCCGAGCTTTAGCTTAGGTCCTATCAATTTTAGTC
>DASQBW010000344.1:0-7977 GCA_035635015.1 Draconibacterium sp.
AATTAGTAGTGCGAAATTCAACGATTATTCTATTATCTTTGCCGCAAAATCACAATACATGCCAAAAAAGTTTGTTAAAGATTTCAACGTAATTGAAAATAGTACGCTAAACGCTACAAACTTTCTTATCAAGGTACAATCGGATAACGACCTTCCGGAAATAAAACCAGGACAATTCGTAAATATTGAAATTAAGGAAGCAGAAGAAATCTTTCTTCGCCGGCCTTTTTCTGTATTTGAAGTAGATTATGAAAAGAATGTAATCTCAATGATCGTTAAAATACTTGGTAGAGGATCGCGTAAACTAACTGAGATTAAGGCTGGAAGTAAACTCAGTATGATCTATCCTTTGGGTAAGACCTTTACATATCCTTCATCAGACGATAAGATTTTACTTATTGGCGGTGGAAGTGGAGTAGCACCAATGCTTTTTTTAGCCAAAGAGTCGGGTTTGCCGGTTGATAATGTTGACATTTTGCTGGGAGCCCGATCTAAAGAAGACCATATAAATGTAGATAATTATAAAAAGTACGCGAATTTACATTATGCATCAGAGGACGGATCACTTGGTGAGAAGGGGTTTGTAACGCAGCATTCGGTATTTACTAAGAACCTAAATTCATACAGTAAAATATACGCTTGCGGCCCGGACGGTATGATGCGAGCCATTGCAAAAGAGGCAAAAGCTGCCAACGTATTTTGCGAAGTATCACTCGAAAACCTTATGGCCTGTGGTTTTGGTGTGTGTTTGTGTTGTATTGAGCCCACAAACAAAGGAAACCAATGTGTATGTACTGATGGTCCCGTGTTTAACATTAATGATTTGAAATGGTAGATTTAAAAGTAAAATTACACGATATAGAATTTAAAAATCCGGTAACACTGGCATCGGGAACCTGCGGATTTGCTCGAGAAACAGCTGAATTCTTTGAGCCTGGTTTGCTCGGAGGTTATTTTCTGAAAGGAACAACGCTTAAAAACCGCGATGGCAATAACTATCCGCGAATGGCAGAAACCCCGTCGGGTATGTTAAACGCAGTTGGTTTACAGAATAAGGGCATTGATTACTTTATTGAAAACATTTATCCTGATATTGTTGACTATGATACACAATTGATTATAAATGTAAACGGATCTACTGTTGAAGATTACATCGCTTTAACAGAGAAGGTTAATGAACTGGATAAGATAAATGCCATTGAGTTGAATATCTCATGTCCTAATGTAAAAGAAGGAGGGATGGCATTTGGTGTTAGTTGTCCTGGTGCCGAAATGGTAACCCACGAAGTCCGTAAGGTATATGACAAAACGCTTATTGTAAAGTTGTCGCCAAATGTAACCGATGTTACCGAAATTGCCAGGGCCGTAGAAGGACAGGGGGCCGATGCAGTGTCTTTGGTAAATACCTTTTTGGGAATGGCTATTGATGCTGAAAAAAGAGAACCACTTTTATCTACTATAACCGGTGGATTATCCGGTCCCGCAATAAAACCCATTGCCTTGCGTATGGTTTGGCAAGTGGCCAACGCCGTAAAAATCCCGGTGGTTGGAATTGGCGGAATAATGAATGCTGCCGATGCTATTGAGTTTATGCTGGCAGGTGCTTCAATAGTGCAGGTTGGAACAGCCATATTTAAAGATCCAATGATTCCGGTGAAGATTGTCGAAGGCATTGAAGATTATTTAAAACGCCACAATATGCAGTCGGCCAGTGAATTAATCGGTGCTTTACAAGTGTAGTATACATTTGTTATTTTATACTTCTGTATTTCAATTTTGTCATTCGATAAAATCTATCTGAGATAAATACTATTTAGTACTATTTTCCCGTATTTTGATCGTTAAAATACTTTTAACTCTATTTTTGCACAAATTTAAAATTGCAATCTGAACATTTCAATTTTAGTTCTGTTGTACTAAGTGCAAATAGCAAAACATAGATTAAAGTATTTATTATGGCAAGTTTTAATATTGTAATGCCTAAACTGGGCGAAAGTATCCAGGAAGGCACCATTACTAAATGGTTTGTAAAAGAGGGAGACACTATTGAAGAGGACGATATGCTCTTCGAAGTTGCTACTGATAAAGTAGATTCAGAAATCCCGTCGCCGGTGGATGGCGTAATTACCAAAATTAATTATGAGGAAGGCAGCCTGGTTGCAGTAGGCGAAGTTCTGGCTGTTGTAAGTCTTGATGGTGAGGTTGAAGAAACTGAACCGGAGGCGACCGATAGCAAAGAAGAAAAAGAAGCGTCAACTGACAATGCACCTGCAAAAGCAGAAACAACCGATGTTTCGGGTGATGACAATAGGAAACTTTCAAACCGTTTCTATTCTCCTTTGGTAAAAACCATTGCTAAAGAAGAAAACGTTTCATTTGACGAGTTGGAAAGCATTGAAGGATCGGGTGTTGGAGGTCGTGTTCAAAAGAAAGATATTCTGGCTTATCTGGAGAGCAGAGGTAGTTCTGCATCGCAGCTAGTTACTCAAAAAGATAGCAAGCCTGCTGCACCATCTGTTGAGAAGAAAGCTGTACCTCCGGTTTCAGTGGGAGCTGGCGACACCATTGTTGAGATGGATCGGGTTAGAAAACTGATTGCTGACCACATGGTGATGTCGAAACAAGTATCACCTCACGTAACTTCAGTTGTTGAAGCCGATGTTACCGAGCTGGTATTGTGGAGAAATAAAAACAAAGACGCTTTCCAGAAAAAGTATGGAGATAAAATTACGTTCATGCCAATATTTACGGAGGCAGTTGCCGCTGCTCTGGCTGAATTCCCAACGGTTAATTCTTCGGTTGACGGTGATAAGATTATTCTGAAAAAAGCTATAAACGTAGGAATCGCTGTGGCGAAACCCGATGGAAACCTGATTGTTCCTGTAATTAAAAATGCTGAACAGCGCAATTTGGTTGGTTTAACAAAAGAACTAAACCGACTGGCCGATGCTGCACGTAACAATAAACTCGATGCAGCCGAAATTCAGGGCGGAACATTTACTATTACCAATTTCGGATCGTTCGGAAATATCATAGGAACACCAATTATAAACCAACCTCAAGTTGCTATTCTGGCAACCGGAATTATAGAGAAAAAACCAGCTGTTTTAGAGACACCAAGCGGCGATGTAATTGCAATTCGTCACAAAATGTACCTGTCGTTATCGTACGATCACCGTATTGTTGATGGTGCATTGGGAGGAGCTTTCCTGCGTCGCATTGCTGATCATCTGGAACAATTTGATATAAACCGCGCAATATAATTTATTATGAAGGATTTAAAAGTACCAAAGCAATATACTATTAAAAACACTCCGAAGGAGACATTGGAAAATTGGTACCGGTTAATGAAAGTTGGCCGTGCTATCGACGAAAAAGCACCCAATTATCTGAAACAGGCCATTGGCTGGTCGTACCATGCTCCTTATGCCGGTCATGATGGAATTCAGCTGGCTATCGGACAAAATTTTGAGAAGAAGAAAGATCACCTTTATATGTATTATCGCGATATGTTAACTGCTCTTGCGGGCGGAATGACATCGGAAGAGATCATATTAAACGGTATTTCTAAAGCAACCGATCCATCGAGTGGTGGTCGTCACATGTCGAACCACCTGGCCAAGCCCGAGTGGAACATGCATAGTGTTTCATCGGCAACAGGAAACCACGCACTGCATGCCGTTGGAACCGGCCGAGCTATTAAATATTATGAAGAGAAAGCTGTTTCTATTACCAGCCAGGGCGAATCATCGGTTAGCGAAGGTTACGTTTACGAAGCCATTACAGGTGCCGATAAAGAAGAATTGCCGGTTATTTTTGTTATTCAGGATAACGGTTATGGAATTTCTGTACCTAAAAAAGATCAGACAGCACAACGAAAAGTGGCCAATAATTTTACAGGATTTAAAAACCTTCGAATTATTCACAGCAACGGTAAAGACGTTTTCGATTCGATGAATGCTATGGCAGAAGCCAAACGTTTTGCTATTGAAGAAAGTAAACCGGTAATGTTGCAGGCCAACTGTGTGCGTATGGGATCGCATTCAAATTCAGATGACCACTTACTTTATCGTTCTGATGCTGAAAGAAATTATGTAGTGGAATATGATCCGCTGGCAAAATTCAGAAGACTTTTACTTCGCTACGATCGGTTCACTGAAGAAGAATTACAAAAAATAGATGAAGAAGTTAAAGCAGAAATAAAAGCTTCTCATAAAGCGGCTTTGGCTGCACCTGATCCTGACCCGGAAACAATTTATGATCATGTATTTTCCGATCCGTTCGTTTCGGAAAAATATCCGGAAGGATTGCACAACGAAGAAGGAGAGAAGACAAAATTTATTACTGCACTTAACGAGACATTAAAGGCCGAATTCCGTCATAATCCCGATACTTTTATCTGGGGACAGGATATGGCCAACAAAGATAAAGGTGGTATTTTCAACGTATCGAAAGGTATGCAGGCCGAGTTTGGCGAGAAGCGTGTTTTTAACGGCCCGATTGCTGAGGATTTTATTCTGGGAACGGCTAACGGAATGTCGCGCTACCACGAGAAAGTCCGCGTGGTAGTTGAAGGAGCTGAGTTTGCCGATTATTTCTGGCCGGCAATGGAACAGTATGTCGATACCAGTCACGATCTGTGGCGATCGAACGGTAAATTTTCACCAAACATAACCATTCGCCTGGCTTCAGGAGGTTATATCGGTGGTGGAATGTACCACTCGCAAAACATTGAAGGTTCACTGTCCGCCATCCCCGGAGTACGTATCGTTTATCCCTCGTTTGCTGATGATGCAGCCGGATTGTTGCGTACATCATTACGCTCTGAAGGATTAACCATGTTTATGGAGCCAAAAGCTCTTTACCAGGATCCAAAAGCAGCCACAGTAGTTCCTGATGACTTTGAAGTGCCTTTCGGAAAAGCAAGAGTTCGCCGCGAAGGAAGCGATCTGACTATTCTTACCTACGGAAATACAACACACTTAAGCCTGGATGCTGCTAATAAACTGGCAGAAGAAGGTATTGCAAATGTTGAAGTTATCGATTTGCGTTCGCTGATTCCGCTGGATGAAGAAACCATTTTGAATTCGATTAAAAAAACCAATAAAGTTTTGGTTGTTCACGAAGACAAAGTGTTTGGTGGTTTTGGTGGAGAGTTAAGTGCACTAATCAATGAAAAAGGTTTTGAATATCTTGATGCGCCTATAAAACGTGTAGGTTCGCCATTTACACCTGTTGGATTCAATCGTATTTTGGAAAAAGCAATATTGCCCAATACAGAGCGTATTTACACAGCTGCAAAAGAATTAATTGAATACTAAAAATTGAAAAAATGAGTAAAACCGCAATTATATACAGTTACAATACTCAAAAATCAAAAAAGGTAGCAGAAAAAGTGATTGCTGCTTTTGGCGAAAAAGAGGTTGAAGCAGTGAACGCTGAAGAGCTAACCAAGGAAGTATTAAATAAGTACGATAATTTTATTCTCAGTGCACCAACCTGGTTCGATGGTGAATTGCCCAACTATTGGGATGAATTTGTGCCCGACCTGGAAGAAATGGACCTTAAAAACAAGAAGTTTGCCATTTTCGGATTGGGCGACCAGAAAGGTTATCCGGAGAATTTTTGTGACGCTATTGGTTTATTGGCTGGAATACTTGAAGAGTGTGGTGCAACTATTGTTGGACAGACCTCGACAGAAGGCTATAGCTATGAATCATCGAGAGCCCAACGAGGGGATAGTTTTATTGGTTTGGCGATAGATCAGGAAAACCAGGCACGATTAACTAAAAAACGTGTTGAGAATTGGGTTGAACAAATAAAAATGGATTTTAAATAGAAGTTTTGCCAAAAAACAGAGAAAAACTTGCTATAAGGTTTTTCTATTTGCATGAAGACTGCCGTTGATTTACGGCAGTCTTTTTTATATTTACATATGTGAAATATTAGTAAGTTGCAGTTAAAGTGCATATTAGATAGTATTTGAGATAGTTTTTATTTACTGATATACATTTGTATATTACATATGTAATATAATGTGTTATCTACAAAACCTAAATCTTCACCACTTGTTAACACTTGAAATAACTGCAGCAAGTTTTTCTTATTTTAAGTCTATATTAAGCCTGACATTAAATATGATCAGCAAATCGATTTAATTATTGTTAAGCAGACTGTTGTTTTTAAAAGTCAATTGTTATTAACTATTTGCATTATCTTTTAAAATGCTTGCTTGATAGTTTTCGGTTCGTATTAAATGATTAATTTTGTGGCTTCGAATTATAAAAGATATTTACCGTGCCTGATACTAGATACATATTTGTTACCGGTGGAGTTACTTCATCGTTAGGAAAAGGTATTTTAGCCTCGTCGCTTGCAAAACTGCTTCAATCGCGTGGCTACAACGTTACCATTCAAAAGTTGGATCCCTACATTAATGTCGATCCAGGAACGCTTAATCCTTATGAACACGGCGAGTGTTTTGTAACTGAGGATGGTGCAGAAACCGACCTCGATCTGGGACATTACGAACGTTTTCTGAACACCGCCACATCGCAGGCAAACAATGTAACAACAGGAAGAATCTACCAGTCGGTTATTGATAAAGAGCGTCGTGGAGATTACCTGGGAAAAACTGTTCAGATTATTCCTCACATCACCGATGAGATTAAACGCCGTATAAAAATTCTGGGATCAAAAGGTAAATATGATATTGTTATTACGGAGATTGGTGGTACGGTAGGCGATATTGAATCGCTTCCATATATTGAGGCAGTTCGTCAGTTAAAGTGGGAACTTGGCAGCAAATCGCTGGTTATTCATCTTACTTTGGTTCCTTACCTTTCGGCTACCGGCGAATTAAAAACCAAACCTACACAACACTCGGTTAAAATGTTGCTGGAAACAGGAGTTCAACCCGATATTTTGGTGTTACGCACCGAACACGATATTGAATTGTCTGTTCGTCAGAAAGTTGCATTGTTTTGTAATGTTGGTTTAGATTCAGTTGTTCAATCGATTAATGTGCCAACAATATATGATGTACCGCTAAAAATGCTGGAAGAGAAGCTGGATATAACGGTATTGAAAAAGCTTGATCTTTCGATAAATGAAGATATTGATTTATCGGCATGGAATGATTTTCTTGCCCGACATAAAAATCCAGTACAGACTGTTGAAATCGGTTTGGTTGGAAAATATGTGGAACTACACGATGCTTATAAATCAATTGCCGAATCGTTGGTTCATGCCGGAGCAGAGAACCGGTGTAAAGTAAAAGTAAATTGGATCCATTCGGAAGAAATTGATGCCGACAATGTCGCAGAAAAACTAAGTGGTTTAAACGGTATTATTGTTGCTCCCGGATTTGGTCACCGTGGAATGAAAGGAAAAATCTTAGCGGCACAATATGCGCGCGAGAACAATATTACATTTTTAGGAATTTGCCTGGGTATGCAGGTAGCCGTTATTGAATTTGCCAGAAATGTAATAAAACTTGAAGGTGCCGATTCCTCGGAAATGAATCCAAAAACAGCATATCCGGTTATCGACCTGATGGAACAACAAAAAGGCATTACAAATTACGGAGGAACAATGCGACTGGGTGCTTACGAATGCCGGATTATTGATGAGAACTCGAAAGTGAGTGCAGCATATAATAAACTTACCGTTTTTGAAAGGCATCGCCACCGTTATGAATTCAACGAGCTTTACCGTCAGCAATACATTGATGCAGGAATGGTACCGACAGGAATAAATCCGGAAACCGATTTGGTGGAAATTGTTGAGATACCTGAACACAAATGGTTTGTAGGTGTTCAATTCCACCCAGAATACAGAAGTACAGTGTTAAATCCTCACCCGCTATTTATTGATTTTATTAAGAACGCATTACCTGAATAATTGAATATGGATAAGAAGTCGATTATTGGAATTTTATTGATCTTTGTGATTCTGATTGTATTCTCACTGATTAAT
>DASQBW010000345.1:0-2009 GCA_035635015.1 Draconibacterium sp.
GCACAATAAAAATCAGAAAGATAACGGGGAGTATGTTGACTTTGAAGAGGTGGATTAAGAGCTGGAAGTCTGAAGTTGGAAGCAAGAAGTCAGGAAAGAGAATGTAGAATAACGATTAACGATTTTTGATTGCAGATGGCTTCTCAAAGTCTCACTTTCACATGTTCACAGTCTTTTTTACCACAGAGCTGCACAGAGAATTCACGGAGTTCCACAAAGAGGAAAATCGATCGCATTGAATTTCGGGTGGAGAAGTAAAAAATAGCTTACTCCAAAAGTTTCAAAATAGACTTAGACAACCAACCATAAGAAACATACTTTGTCCTATCGGGCGGATTTTACTTTTTGTCTTGAGACAATAAGTAAACATGAGGAAGGCATTTTCGAACCAAGGCTGCGCCCGCTTCCCTCGGAAAGCTACGTGATGCCGGCTAAAATTCCTGAAACTTCCCGATACTACGATCGGGACAGGCTATCGCACCTCCTCAAACAGCAGTATTTTTTAACGTCGACACCACTTGTTTTCCGGCTCACCAGCCGAGGCCAGGGTCTAATGTAGTGACCTTACATCAGAAGAACGGCCTCTTTTGGTCCTTGCCCGGAGTTGAAGTAAAACCTTAATGAGAGCGGGAAGCTCCGAGGAATCGAGGAGATCACCCGTCCGAATTTAGGTTTTATGAAAACGCAGGGGAAGGATCAAAAGCAGCCTTGAGCTTTTTGCATCGTTTTTGGATCAAGCCAAAAATGATGGCCTCCGGCAGGAAAGAATAACAATGGTTTTAATGCAAATAAAGAAAATTCTTGAAGCTGACTATCCCCGTGGCGGAGCCAAGGGGTATTACGCCAACTTCATTTCAGCCAAATCGCGGAAACCCGAATTTTCTTTAGTTCACCCCTCTGTCAGCCATAAAGGCTGACGTCTCCCATCAACAGGGAGAAAAGCGGAACCCCATGGCAAAGCCAAGGGGAATTATTAGATTAACGAATTACGATTGCAGAAGGCAAAAGAGACTGAATGTTTAAAACTTAGTGTCTTCGTGTCTTTGTGTTTAAATTTTTACTACAAAGCAAAACCTGTTGTCATCCCATTAATCTTTAATCACGAATCCTTATTCTTCCAACTCTCTTCCCTGTACTTTAGAATTTTATCCTATTTTTGCGTTCAAAATTCAGAAATTATAGTTAGATGGCACAGGAAGATATTTTCAAGAAATTAGTAGCACACTGCAAAGAATATGGTTATGTATTTCAATCGAGCGAGATTTACGACGGGCTTGGAGCAGTGTACGATTACGGACAATATGGTGTTGAACTGAAAAACAACATCAAAAAATACTGGTGGGACAGCATGGTGCTTTTGCACGAAAATGTAGTTGGTTTAGACTCCGCCATTTTTATGCACCCTACAATCTGGAAAGCATCGGGCCACGTTGATGCTTTTAACGATCCGTTAATCGATAACAAAGATTCGAAAAAACGCTACCGTGCCGACGTACTTATTGAAGACCAGCTGGCGAAGTACGAGGAAAAAATGAACAAGGAAGTAACCAAAGCAGCAAAACGTTTTGGCGATGCCTTTGATGAAAAACAATTTCGCGAAACCAATCCCCGTGTTTTGGCCAACCAGGAAAAATGGAATACGCTGCACAAACGTTTTTCAGATGCACTGAACGATAACGACCTGGCTGAATTAAAAAAGATAATTGAAGACGAAGGTATTGTTTGCCCGATTTCAGGCTCGCGCAACTGGACCGATGTACGCCAGTTTAACCTGATGTTTTCTACCGAAATGGGATCGACAGCCGAAGGAGCCTCAAAAATTTTCCTTCGCCCGGAAACAGCACAGGGAATTTTTGTAAACTACCTGAACGTGCAAAAAACCGGACGTATGAAAATTCCGTTTGGAATTGCGCAAATTGGTAAAGCTTTCCGTAACGAAATTGTTGCCCGTCAGTTTATCTTCCGTATGCGCGAGTTCGAACAAATGGAAATGCAGTTCTTTGTGCGTC
>DASQBW010000346.1:0-1759 GCA_035635015.1 Draconibacterium sp.
TGTATAACCATTAATCCGGCATACTCACCTGCCGCACCAGAGTTTGGTTGTAAGCTCACATCGGCCATTCCTGTTATTTCAGCTAAATCTCGGCGCAATTCTTCCATCATTTCATGGTAACCACGTGCCTGATTTTTAGGGATGAACGGATGCAAACCATTAAATTCGATCCAGCTCAAGGGCAACATTTCGGTTGCAGCGTTAAGTTTCATCGTGCACGAGCCTAACGATATCATCGACTGCGTTAACGAAATATCTTTTTTTGCCAATCGTTTAATGTATCGCACCATTTCTGTTTCCGAACGGTATTGATTAAATACCTCTTCCGTCATAAATTCTGATGTTCTCCTGAAATTTGGACTGATCGAAAATCCTTCGGGATATTCTTCGGCAACCTGCCACTTTTTATTGGCAGCCTTGGCAAACACTTCAATAATCCATCCTATATCCTGTGGATTGGTTGTTTCGTCGATGCTAATTCCAACATCTCCATTCCCGAAGTAGCGGAAATTCATTTCCAACTCGTGCGACAACCACTCAATATCTTCACGCATTACATGTTTAGGCAATGCAAAACGGATAGTATCGAAAAAGTTTTTATTGATTTGTGTGTAACCAAGTTTCTCCACCTCAACAGCAAGAAATGCTGCAATATTATGAATGCGCTCGGCAATGTTGACAATGCCTTCCGGGCCGTGATAAACACCAAAAAAACCAGCCATTATTGCCAGCAATGCTTGTGCGGTACAGATATTTGATGTCGCCTTTTCGCGCTTAATATGTTGTTCGCGGGTTTGGAGTGCCATGCGAAGTGCACGGTTTCCGTGTGCATCTTTTGTAATCCCGATAATACGTCCAGGCATATTTCGTTTATAAGCCTCTTTTGCAGTGAAAAAAGCAGCATGCGGCCCGCCATAACCCATTGGTACACCAAAACGTTGCGAGTTACCAAAAACAATATCGGCACCCCATTCTCCCGGGGGGGGTAAAATTGCCAGTGACATCAAATCGGCAGCAACAGTAACTTTTATTTCTTTTTCATGAGCTTTTTCAACCAATTCCGAATAATCAATGATTTCGCCATCTGCATTTGGGTATTGAACGATTACTCCAAATACACTTTCATCAATTACGAACTTATCTCTTGGAAGAATTTTCAATTCGAAACCAAGCGGCAATGCCCTCGTTTTTAGCACATCATGGGTTTGTGGCCACATTTTATCATCAACCAAAACAGTATTAACGCCGGCTTTTACCATTTTACGCGAACGAAGATTAGCCATCATCACCATAGCTTCGGCAGCTGCAGTTGCCTCATCGAGCAACGATGCATTGGCAATATCCATTCCTGTTAAACCGCAAACCATGGTTTGGAAATTTAACAGGGCTTCCAAACGTCCCTGCGATATTTCCGCCTGATATGGTGTATAGGAAGTATACCAAACAGGATTTTCGAGCACGTTGCGTAAAATAACCGCCGGAGTAATAGTGTCGTAATAACCCATTCCGATGTAGGTGTTAAATACCTTATTCTTAGCAGCCAGATCGAGTATCCTGCGGAAGTATTTTCGTTCGGATAAACCTTCATTCATTTTTAATGGTTGCTTTAATCGTATAGATGCTGGAACAGTTTGTTCAAGCAATTCTTCCATTGAAGTAACACCAACGGCTTCAAGCATTTCTGAAATTTCTGAACCACGTGGTCCAATGTGGCGGGTGGCAAATCTATCCTGAGACATTCGCAGTATTTATTTTATAG
>DASQBW010000347.1:0-2142 GCA_035635015.1 Draconibacterium sp.
TAACCTGCCTGTTAGCTAAACATATCAAAATGGACAATCTCTCCCAACGGTTTTCGCTTTTTCTCAGGTGCTATTCCGTTTGGGTAACCTATTGGAATTAACGCGATGGGTTCAATGTTGTGTGGTAATTTCAGAATGTCAGCACAGTCATTAACGTCAAAATTGCAAACCCAGCAAGTTCCAAGCCCCAATTCAGTAGCTTTTAAGGTTAGGTGGTCGATTGCAATGGCAAGATCAATATCTGCTGAATTTTTCCCATCACTTGCTCTCTTCCACGATTGCGAATGATCGGCACATGCAATAATAACAGTTGGGGCTGCTTTAAACCAGTTGCGGTCGTAACAGTTATGTATTTTGTTTAAGAGTTCAGGCTCTTGCACCACAATAAAATGCCACGGTTGAAAATTTACAGCCGAAGGAGCCATCCTGGCTGCTTCAAGTATTTCCAGCAGAATTTCTTTATTTACTACGGTATCTTTGTATTTTCTTACAGAATATCGGTTTTTTATAATTTCGGATAGATTCATATCTCTAAAATTTTTTCTGTTTTTAAAGTGTAAGCAAAATAGTGGTTTTCCAACAAATTTTACTCACATTTTAAAATTAAAACAATAGAAGTATAAGTAAATATTGTTTTAAGCTTAAAGTCTTTAAAATTCAATAATTTAGGTGCTTGGTAAATGTGTTTAAAAGCATCGTATTTTATAATTAAAGCTCAAAAATTTATGTGTCATTTGTAGCGTAATTAAACAATAATTTTAGAAAGTTAAACCTTTTAATTTTAATGTCATGAGAAAACTAAATTGTGGATTTCTAATTGTAACCAGGTAACACACCGAAAAGTATTCAGCACTAACAATGTATTCAATCCCTTCACTGGTTTTTCGTTTTACAACAGTAGCCGAATTATCTGCATCGTCGTATTTTAAAGTCCAAACTGCCTCTACTTTCTTTCCCAGATATAAATTATCTACCAGATTAATTTCGAAATCTTTAAATTCGTTACGTGTGCCAGTTGCATTTGCAAACGATGATATCTGTAAAAGCCTGGCTGCAGATAAGGGATTTGGGACGAGAACAGTAAAAAAAGCATGGACTAAAGTTGATCGCCGGATTAATCAAGCGGTAATCAATCAGGAGCAGCTAAAAAATCAGGAAATTATTACCTCGAAGAAAGTCGATGATAAGTTGGCCCTAGGTTTAATCGCCAGTTATTTACCCGATTTATTAAACGATGGGTATACTCATTTACTAAATTAAGCGCAACAAAATAGAAATAGTTTTATTCTTAGGCCACAGGTTTTTCTGTGGCCTTTTTTATTTTCCAGCTTCATTACAGTGTTCTCAATAAAAAGCTGTCTGTTTTTGTCGATTAAAAGTGTTGTTGACTGACTAACATAAAATTGGTTTGGCAAGCTTGAAATAGAAAAAACAGTGAAGTGCTTATAATTTAAAGGTAAATATGGTATTAATTTAGGAAATTGATAGATTAAACGCTCAATTTGTATTAATTGTTAAAATCCAATTTTTTTCTGTCAATCATCACTGTTTTTAAGCACGGTTCTCAGGTGTCACGATTTTGTAACTGCATACGTCTATACAGTACAAATAATTACGAAAACATTTACAATCAGAAAGCAAAAATTTAGAATCATGAAAAAATTAAATTTATTATCAGTTTTAGTACTTGCATTAGTTTTAGTTGGTATTAATGCACAAGCTACAGGAACCCGCACCCAATTTCAATCGTTCGAAATTGATGAAGTTGATAATTTGTACATGGGAAAATCTGTAAAAGCACTTTGGACCGTAAGTTACAGTAATGATGAAGAACCGGTTACAGTTGTAAAACGAAAAACAATGGATGGTGTTGAATATGTGGTGCATTCAAAATTCTTTGAGGTGAGCTATGCCTTAACAGACAGCGGTTTTGGTGCAAAAGAAACCAGAAAAGCCTGGGGTGAAGTTCCAAGAGAAATATCAAGAGCTGTAATAAGCCAGGAGGAATTGAAAAATCAAAAAGTAATTACACCTAACAAAGTTGACGACGAAAAAGCTTTAGGGTTAATTGCAAGTTATTTGCCAGACCTGATCAACGATGGATATACGCATCTTTTAAACTAGAAACAAGAAAACAAAAAC
>DASQBW010000348.1:0-10367 GCA_035635015.1 Draconibacterium sp.
GCCGACGAACTATTTACTGCTGAGAACTATGAAAACTCGCGCACTGAATACCGTGCTGCTTTGGAGATCAAACCCGAAGAAGAATATCCGCAACAACGCATTGAAGAGATTGGCAACCTGCTGGCACAACTTTCTGCTGCACAAAAAGCCTACGAAGAAGCTATTGCCGAAGGCGATCGCGAATTCGGTCGTGAAGGTTGGGATGCCGCAATTGTAGCGTACAACACAGCAAAACAAGCCAAGGCCGATGAAACCTACCCTGTTGAACAGCTGGCCAAAATCGATTCAATCGTAACTACACGGGAGCGTTTGGCTCAAGAAGCTGCCGAAGCCGAAACCGCGAGACTGGCAGCCCTTGAAGCAGAAAGAGACCAAAACTATAATGCGGCCATTGCAAGGGCGGATGAACTGTTTACCGCAGAGAACTACGAAAACTCGCGTACCGAGTACCGCGCAGCTTTGGAGATTAAACCCGATGAAGAATATCCGCAAGAGCGTATTGAAGAAATCGGCAGATTATTGCAAGAGATAGCTGCTGCTGAGGCAGCACAGGCAGAATTAAATAGAAGATATGCCAGCCTGATCATGCAGGCAGATCGTATGTTCCAATCCAACAGTTACGGCGAGGCAAAGGCAAATTACTCTGAAGCTTCTACATTGAAACCCGAAGAGATTTATCCGAAAGATAAAATCGTTGAAATTGATGAAATCCTTGCACAACAGGCAATAGATGAAAAGTACAGAAGTGTAGTTGTTGTAGCCGATGGTCATTTCAGAACTCAGGAATATGATGATGCCCGTTTGCAATACGAAATTGCTTTGGGTGTAAAACCAGAGGAAGAATATCCGAAAGAGCAAATACGTAAAATTGATGAAATACGAGAAAACGAACGTCAACGAATTGCACAGGAACAAGCAACCACTGAAGATTCGAACAGAAGGAGAGAGCAGATTGCACAACTGGAAGAGGAGATCGATGAACAGCGGATTCTGGAAGAATCAGGTTTAAATGCGCTTTACGATGAAATCATAAAAAAAGCGGATGGTTCTTTTGATATCGAACAGTATAATGTATCCAGAGCCTGGTATTACAAAGCACAAGATCTGAAAGCTGAAGAGACTTATCCGGCACAACGAATAGCTGAAATTAACCGAATATTGTCAGAAATGATGCTAAGCGAACGAGACCGTGAATATCAGCGATTTATTGATCTGGCGGACGAAAACCTGAGAAATAACGAACTTGCAGTTGCCAGAGGTTGGTATAACCAGGCCTTATCCCAAAAATCGAATGAGGAATATCCAAGAGAGCAGCTTCGCGAAATCGAACGACGTGTCGCAGAACGTGTTGCCGGCCAAAGTGAGCAGAATTTTGAGCAGTATAAAACAACTGGAAATAACGCTTTCGAATCCGGCAATTATAATGTAGCACGTTTCTGGTACCGTAAAGCATTGGAATTACGCTCGGATGACGCAGAGGTAAAAGAAAAACTAAATGAAATAGAATCTTTGAGATAAAAACAAAAGCCCGTTAACAGAACACGAACGGGCTTTTGTTAGAATATTTATTTCGTTACAATCTCGAAAATTCTTTACTCAAACATTTTAATAATTCAAGGTCGATTGCTTCTGAAAATATACGTACAATATGGATCAACTGGCCGTCGCTGAAAATAACTCCCTGTTCCGCATCAAAGAGCTTGCAAACACCGTTGTACCCGATCTGTGTACCTGTTTCTTTAAATTCTTCAGAATTAAAATGGCGGTCGACGACAAAATACCCTTTGTGTTCTTCAATCAAATCCATGTAATATCCGGGTGCTAACTCCTCTAAAACAAAAAGTTTGCTTACAATTGTTTTAACTTCTTTTTACAGATGCAGTTTTTCTATCAGCTGCACATTTTGTTCAGTTAAACACTTTTGCAAATTTATTAATTGGCTATAATCCGGAAAGTTTTTTATACGGATTGCCGGGTATTGTTTTCCTCCCGACTCAACAATTGCACTTGCAATATTTACATGTTCAAACAGGCATTTTTCCAGACTTGAAGAATAACAAACCAATTGTTCAAGAAAATAAAAGTTTTTTGTGAATAGAAAGATTGAATTGGGTTTGGCCATTTGCGGAAGATGACCGTAGTAGTTTGTGCATAAGGATTTGTGGCTTCAGCAATGTAAATATTATCGGATGCATGCAACGAAATTTGAACAAGTTTCTCGTATTTGATGATGATTCCGCTTAGATATAATTTTTGTTTCATAGTGTTAGTTTTTTTGATGGTTGAGTTGATGCCTAAAAAATTATTTGTATGATTTGATACGCTTATGGCTGCCTAAATGTTATAACTTAAGTTCAATATTAGAAACAAAACTCAAAATTTAATCTGTAAAGAATACTCCTTCGTTCAGATAAGGAAATGATGTTTGCTGTTAAACGAAAACAAAATGTAAATTACTGCAGGAGAAAAAAGAAGCTGTGCAAGTCTTAAATATTTAAGTTTGCTCAACCTATATTAACGTGTTAACCACACGCATTGGTAGGCTTCTAAATGTTTGGTATTAATTGCTGAATCTGAAATCAAATCAAAGGTAAAACCTGCTGGAATATTAATTTCTTTTGTTTCATCACAAAGGTTTATTATAACCAACAATGTTTGATTTTGTGCTTTACGTTTTATCACAAAAAAATCCTTGCCGAAATCCAGAATTTCCTGACTTGCATTTGGATGAAAAGCGGCTTGTTTTTTTCGCAGCAGAATCAAGCGTTGTAACGATTCAAATACTTTTTTCTGCGGCGTATCATCGTTGAGTATTTCCTGCAACTCTTTAAGCTGCCATTTTCGGCGATTAATGGTACGGTTGTGCTTTGTTTTTTTCACACCTTCGTAATAGTTTGGTGTGGCCGTTAAACTATGGATATAAAAAGCAGGTACTCCGGCCATACTCATCATACATATCTGTGAAGCCAGGAATCGTTGCACGTGAAGATGGTCTTCGCCATTGCGGGTTCCTTTAAGTGCATCAAAATAGGTAATGTTGAGTTCGTACGGACTCTGGCTGCCATCCGGGTTGGATTTGTAGTTCACCATTCCACCAAAACCTTTCATATTTTCCACCAGCGTATTTCTTTCGCCGTCGGGTAATAGTCCTTCTAACGGGCGCACGCCAATACCATCATGTGAAGCGGTAAAATTAAAGAACGTTTTATCACCCTTGAGTTGTGGGAGGCTTTTTGCCCAGTTAGTCAGGTAGTAGCCATTTCCGGTGTGTAATGCATGTAATAATAGTGGAGGAAGACTAAATTGATAAACCATGTGTGCTTCGTCATTTTCTCCAAAATAACTCAGGTTTTCCTTGTTTGGAACATTGGTCTCTGTAAGTATTATAGTATTTGGGTTGATAAACTCTGCAACATCGCACATCAGTTTTACAACCTCGTGGGTTTCAGGCAAGTGTAAGCAAGTAGTTCCAATAATTTTCCATAAAAAGGCAATTGCGTCCAAACGAATTATTCGTGCTCCTTTATCTATGTAGCCAAGCAGAATATCCATCATCTCAATTAATAGATCCGGATTTGCAAAGTTCAGATCTACCTGATCGGCGCTAAAAGTTGTCCAAACATGTTTGACACCATTCGCGGTTTCATACGGGGTTAGAAGAGGTGTACTTCTTGGCCGTGTAACCTGCGACAGATCTTTTTGGGGATCTTCAGCAATAAAATAATCTTTGCCCTTGCCGTGCTGTCTTAAAAAGTTTTTAAACCACAGGCTTTTACTCGAAGCATGATTAATTACCAAATCTGCCATCAGGTCGTAGTGGTTTGTTAGTTCTTTTATGTCACCCCAGTCGCCCAAATCAGGATTAACCGCTCTGAAATCGATTACTGAAAAGCCATCGTCGCTACTGTATGGCGAAAAAGGGAGGATGTGCACAATGGTTAATTGTTCGTTTAGCTTATCGTTCAGAAACATTTTTAACGTTTGCAAAGGTGCGTTTATCTCATCCTTAATACTGTCGCCGTATGTAATTAAAACCACATCTTTTTCGTCCCATTTCTGGCCTTTTGATGAGTTGATCTGGTACGACGATATAATGCTAATCAGTTTAGAAAGAATTGACTCATCGTACTTTTCTTTGTATATAAACTTTAACCGACTTTCAATTTTTTTGATGAAAGGAGTATCGGGATTAATCATGTTTGTCGCTTTTATAAAATGTTATTATCAGCTTCTACCAAATCATAAAATTCTTCCAGGATTTCCGGGAAAGCACTCTGAACACGTTTCCAGCTGGGCATAAGTGGCACAGTATCCGGATTATTTAAATAATCAATGCCGGACTGGTAGACGTTCTTAACAAAGAGATCGATCACTTCCTCCTCTTTGTGAAAATCATACGACAGACCATTCATTGCTGCATCTGCTTTATACAGATCTACAAATTCCAGTGCAATGCGGTAATACGTTGCTTTTAATGTGCGAAAGAACTCGGGAGTTAAGGTAATACCATCAGTAGCCAGTTTGCCAAAAATTGCGCGTGAAACATCGCGGCTCATTTTCGATAATCCTTTCTCTGCATCCTCGGCAGAAAGCGATTGATGTTTGTGATCATAACGGTCGGCAATTTCAACCTGGCAGATGCGGTTGAATGAGTTGTTTCGTTCAACCTCGTTTAATATGCCAATTTCAAGTCCCCAGTCGTACGGAATGCGAATGGTTTTGATAATGTCTGCACGCATCGAGAATTCACCGGCCAGTGGATAACGGAAACTATCCAGATATTCCAAATAAGTATGATGTCCTAATAGTTTTTTCAACGTTCGTAATAATGGTGTGACTAACAAACGAACGGCGCGCCCGTGCATTTTTTCTTCATCGGTTCTAAAATAGAAACCCTTGCAGTATTTAAAATTAAATGAAGGATCAGCAACCGGATATACCAACCTTGCCAGCATCTCGCGGTTGTACGTAACAATATCGGCATCGTGCAGGGCAATTGCTTCCGAGCGGGCTGAGGCGATCATATAACCAAAACAGAACCATACATTTCTGCCTTTTCCGGGCACGTTTGTAACAATATTCTTCGAAGCCAGTTTCTTCTTGAATTCCTGCATGCGCGGTCCGTCGTTCCACAAAACGCGGTGGTGCTGTGGTAACTCAGCAAAAAATTCAAGTGCATTTTTGTATTGATAGTCGTCGGCACGATCTAAGCCAATAACGATCTCCGAAATATATGGGATATCTTTTAAAACGGAAACAATATCTTTTAATGCCTGGCGCGATAGCTCTGAGTATAAGGATGGTATGATTAATCCAATGGGACGTTTTTTACTAAATTTTTCCAATTTTTGTTCCAGTTCTTCATAAGGTCTGGCACGTAAATTATGCAGTGTCGCAACAAATCCATTTTGATAAAAATCTCCCATATTATAGTATTTTAATTGTCAAATAACTGATGTTTGTTGCCGTAACTTCAGCAACCATTTAAATATAAAAAAACATTTGTTTTAAATGTTGTTCTTTGTTATTTGAGATGCTTATTTAACTACTTTGTTAACATGTAAACATCTGTTTAAAGTTCGCGCATATACATACTTTTGATGATCGGTTCGAGTTTTTCAGCAATGATTTTATGATCGAGTTTTTCTTTAAGTACCTGTAGATTGTGCATTACAACTTTGTTACGGTGAGGAATATCAGTAAGTAATCGGTATGCCGAATTAACCAGTTCTTCGGTTACCCCACCACCATCAATTGCCGGAAGATCAAAACCGTACTGCTCAATTTCTTCTTTGTAAACCTCGTATTTGTTAATTACAGCCGGTAATCCGTACGACATCATTTCCAGCAGGTTGTTACCAAAACCTTCCACATCGCTAAAGTATGTTCCAATTCCGCCGTGGGCAGCTACAATAGCAGGTACCTCTGCAAATTTGTAAAACTTTCGATCTACAATAATATCGCGGTGCGAAAGGATATTGTGCTCGCCAAAAATCAATACTACGTTACTGTTGGGATTGGCTTTGCAAAGCTCAGTATAATGAATGTACAGATTATTGAGGTACTGGTTTTGCTCATCGCCCGAATGCCCACTAACAATTACAGCAACACATTTATTCTCCCTGTTTTTGGTAAACTTCTTTTCCAATTCAAAAGCCAAATCAATGGCTAGTTCAATTTTCTTGCGCGGAACAACACGTGTGTGCTGAAGCAGAATTACCGTATCATCCATAGTAAAACCACGACTTTCTATTTGTTGTACAAGACCGATGTCGTTCATAAACGAGTCGTTGTAATTGTCTTGCACCGGGCAAATTAATTCTTCTGTTTGCGGATCAATATCTTCCCAATTCCATGGAATTTCGCAGGTGTTAGGAACTACTGTTGTCCGCAGTTTAAAGAACTTCTCCAGTTTGCTGGCATTGAGCTGTTCAAAAAGTCTTTTCCCCAAATCTATTTGCTGATTATTTATAAAGGCAATGGAATTGACATAAGTTACTCCCGGTAAATATTTCAGGTATTTACTTATCACCTCATTTGGATTAGAGAAAATAGAACGCTCGAAATACGAGTCGTGCCACCACACCATTAATTTTGGCCAGATAATTCCTTCGTTACGTAATTCTTCGATGTAATACCCCAACCCAACTGCAGTTATAAAATTATACGGATGTGAGGTATTGTGGGCGATAATTAAATCAATATCGTTTTCATCAACCCATTCCTGAATGACTTGTTTGGCATACAAAGCATTTTCGTGAATTAATTCATCTAAATCTTCTGTGTCAGGATTATTGAAGTTATTCAAAATATATTTGTGTGCCTCACTTTTATGCCAGAATACATCGTTTGTTTGTGCATTGAATCGTGGCGACGAATGCGCTGCCAAAAAGAAAAAGTTACCCAAATTAATATCGAGGTGTTCCGACATCGCCTCCACAGTTTGGTCGATAACGATTGAAACGCCATCGTTTTTACCAATTAATGAGTGGATAATACCTATGCGTAGTTCGTTTATTTTCATGTGCAGTAATTTTTAGTCTTTCGTACCCTTGAGTGCTTGTTTAAAATGCTGTTTCCAGATTGTAACTGAGTTACTTATGTTATAATGGTAATAAGTTGTTTTAAATCGTTGATAATAAAATCGGGGAATAAACCTTTCACCCTTTCATCGTCTTCGCGCAGGCGCAGCGAGCGTTCGTCGCCGGCAAACAAAACCGTTCGGAATCCTGCCTTTGTTGCTGTATAAACATCTTTCAGCATATCGTTTCCAACAAATATTGTTTCCGATGGTTCGATATTGTATTTACTGTTGAGGGCCGGAATAAATTTATCGAAAAGCGCCTTGTCGGGTTTTGCCCGTAATTCTTTGAATGAAAAAACCGACAAATCTTCTTCAAACAGTTCGATATTTTGGCGGGTTGAAAATTCACCGGTCAGGAAATAATTCATAATAACTGGCGTGTAAAACTGCGCATTGGAAACAATGCCAATTGGCAAGCCTTGTTTTTTTATTTCAAGCAGCACTTCTTTCATGCCCGGCATGGGGTAAACGCGGTTGCTCAACAGTTCGAAAACCATTATAGTATCTGCCCACGATTCGTTGCCGGTTAGCTTTAATAATTCCTTGTTTTGAGCCGCTTCAAACATGCCTTTCCAAACCTCAAAAATATCAATATCGGGGTATGGATGACCTTTGGTTTTTAGCACTTCATGTTGTTTTTTTATCTGTTCCTGCAACTGATTGAGTAGAAATTTACAGGTCTTTTCTTTAGACCCCGATAAATCGAATCCACCGGCTTCCATTGCAGTGCGCATATTGTCTTTGTTCAATGAGGCCTGATCAATATCGCCCGACGATGAAATTAACAGGGTTCCATATATATCAAATATTACCGCTTTTATTTTTTCCGTTGAACCGGTTTTTAAATTGGGGCAAAAAGTAGTTGCAATGGGTTCAAGTTTTTCCGAACTATCCAACCATTTTTTTATATCGCTTCTGAAGTTTAATTCCATATCCTTTTAAAGAATAGTTGTTGCTGATAATTGATTTATTATTCTGTGCAATGTGATCTTTTACATCGGTGAACAATGTTTTTAAGATTGGGTTTTGCTCAAATATTTTTTGTTTCTCGATTTTACCGCTTAATACTTCTGAAATGATTTGCATTTGTATCTTGAGATTCAGGTCTTTAAAGTCGGTTTTTATGCCTGGTATATTGAGCTTGTAATATAAGGTTGGGAATATAAATCCGTCTTCTCTAAAATCATTGGTAATAAAATCGATGTTTCGTCCAACAACGGGAGTGTCGAGCAGCCAGGGTTCAAGATAAACCATCCCGAAACCTTCTTTGTAGCTGGTGGTAATACAAAAATCGCTGCCTCGAAGTAGCATCTCAAAATCGACCTTGTTTCCTGCTTCAAATACTATGTCAATATTGTTTCTTTTACAAAAGTCAACCCATTGATTGTACATCTCAATTTCTACCGGATTTTGCGGAGGTTGAGTTACCGTAAAATTTGCACGGTGCCTGTACAAAATATAGAGCAAAATAAACTCTCCAATATTTTTTCGTTGAATAACCCTAACCGGATAGGTTACAAGCAGTTTGTTGTTATCAATATTCAATTCATCGCAGATGTTTTGCTTGGCTGCCGGTTTGTCTAACAATTCTTCGGAGGCATTAAAAGTAACAGGATTAGGTAGCCATTCAATCCGATCCGAGGTTACACCTAAATTTATCAAACGGTCAAAATCAAAAGAATTAAGCACTCCAAAATGATAGTTGGCCAAGTTAGGATAAAGAACTTTGTCCATATCCTGCGAAAAAATGTCGTAGATTATTTCTTGCAGAAAAGAATAATTGCTTGGCCGGTCTTCAGCAAAATCATGGGCATGGTTAAACACCTTAACGCCTTCTTTTGCCAAGAGGAAAACGGCATAGGTTACAATCGGGTTTTTACCCAGGTTTAAATTATGAATGTGCAACACCGTATCATCGTTGATGTGTTCTTTTAACTTCCGGTGTATTGTGTGCAGTAGTTCCACTGCTTCCTCTTCGGTGTATTTTTTACGTTCAAGATAATTGAGCTCCTCGATAAGATGAAGTTCAGCATTTCTTGCTATTATATTCTCGGGATTAGGACAGGCGCCAACCAAAACTTTTACATTTTCTCCGGCAAGGCTGTCTATTTGCGACTCGATTATCCGGGTAACCCCTCCCGGATTTAGATGGCTATGTACAATTACTATTGACATGATGTAAGTTTATCGATAAAAATAGAAAATAGCTTTGAAAAATCTTCAAGGAACCTAATTTTATGGAAAGCTTAACTCAAAACTAAACCAACGAAATTAAAATTGCATTTTTCTATTTCAAATCATTTAATTGATAATAGAGCAAGTTTTTCAATTTCAGACAAATTTATCTTTACTTTGCATGCTGAGAAGAAACAATTAAAATTATGGCGAAGAAAAGGGTAAATGTGGTAACCATGGGCTGTTCGAAAAACCTGGTTGATTCGGAGGTTTTATTGAACCAGTTGGAGAAGGGTAAGTTTGAGGTGTTGCACGATTCGAATGAAACCAATTTTGATGCAGTTTTTGTGAATACCTGTGGTTTTATTCACGATGCCAAGCAGGAATCGATTGATATGATACTGGATTATGCCGAGGCTAAAAAACGCGGCGATATCGACAAACTTTACGTTATGGGATGCCTTTCGGAACGGTACCATAATGAACTGGAAGCGGAACTACCGGAGGTTGACAAGTATTTTGGTAAGTTTGATATGAAAGCCATGGTGGAAGAGCTGAAAGTAACCTATGCACCTGAATACATTTACGAGCGTAAAATAACTACACCTTCGCATTTTGCCTACCTGAAAATATCGGAAGGTTGCAACCGTTCGTGTTCGTTTTGTGCTATCCCCAAAATGACCGGGCGACACAAATCGCGCACCATTGACAGTTTAGTGAAAGAAGCGCGTTACCTGGCTAAAAAAGGAGTGAAGGAGCTGTTGTTGATTGCACAGGATCTTTCGTATTATGGAATTGATCTTTACGGCAAAAATCAATTGGCAGAGCTAATAAATAAGGTTTCGGAAGTGGAAGGTATTGAGTGGATTCGTTTGCATTATTTATATCCGACCAAATTCCCGATGGAGATTTTGCCGGTAATGCGCGAAAACCCAAAAGTTTGCAAGTACCTCGATATGCCTTTGCAGCACATCTCAAACCGGGTGCTGAAGAATATGCTGCGCCATGTTACCCGCGAAGAAACAGAAGCATTAATAGCAAAAATAAAAGAAGAAGTTCCTGGTGTTGTTATCCGGACGACAATGCTTGTAGGTTTTCCGGGTGAGAC
>DASQBW010000349.1:0-3113 GCA_035635015.1 Draconibacterium sp.
GCTTGCAGATAACGTGTTTTATCAATCTCAATAGTTGTAAGTTTTCCCCCTGTTTTACTCAGAGCCCAAGCTATCCATATTGCAGAATGACCTGTGGATGTACCAATTTCAACTGCCGACTTGTAGTTATTCTCAATAATAATATCATAGAGAATTTTACCATCCGACAATGGTACATTCATATCGCGCCATTCGTTTGCATTTTGCTCAAGAAAGGCTTGAATTTTCTTATCCAAATTATTTTCTGATTGCGGATATTGCGCACAGGCAGAAAAAATTATCAAAATCCCCAATAAGATAATTAAAAATGATCGGTGTATCATTGCTCTTTATTGTAATCGTTTTTTACTAATCTCTA
This sequence comes from Draconibacterium sp., assembly GCA_035635015.1. Taxonomy (GTDB): domain Bacteria; phylum Bacteroidota; class Bacteroidia; order Bacteroidales; family Prolixibacteraceae; genus Draconibacterium. The sequence goes on from DASQBW010000349.1 coordinate 359, forward strand.
TCCGGCAAAGCAGCTCTCCCCAATTCAATCAGTAATTTCCTGGCTCTTTTATATAAACTAAAGTGGTTATAAAGTTAAAAGAAATCAAGGAATTTAAAATTATTTTATAATGCTTTATCATAACAACAATCATTAGTCAATAGTTTTAATACATCTACATATCCGATGTTCTATATGTTTTCATAAAAACAATTTATATTTTTCTAAAATGATTTGTTTTATGAAAAAAATAAATAACTTTGTAATGCATTTGGGATTCATCCCATATTGTGTGTTTGGGGGTTAACATTTAGGAAGGAGACTGTTGAGTCTCCTTCTTTCTTTTTACACCTCACCTTAATTCCCTTATCCTTATATATATATATATATCACGAGCCACTAAAACAATTACATTGAACAGCTCGCACAACTGTCACTATGAAAATTGTTCTTTTTTCCTACATTTGTGCCGAATTAAAATATTTAAGGATGAAAACAGCTGAAATACATACTTCAAAAGGAGTAATGAAAGTTAAGTTTTTCGAAGAAGATGCTCCGGGAACCGTTGCCAATTTTATTAAACTCTCTGAGTCGGGATTCTATGACGGGCTTACTTTCCACCGTGTTATTCCTAACTTCGTAATCCAGGGAGGATGCCCTGATGGAACAGGTGCAGGCGGACCGGGTTATACAATTGATTGCGAACTGGATGGGAATAATCAATACCATGATAAAGGAGTTTTATCGATGGCTCATGCGGGAAAGAACACCGGAGGATCGCAATTTTTTATTTGCCATAACCGGGAAAATACACAACATCTTGATCGTCATCATACCTGTTTCGGGAAAGTTTTTGAAGGACTTGACGTTATTGACGCCATCAGACAGGGTGATGAGATAGAAAAGATCACTGTTTTCGAAGAATAATTTTAACCAATCTATATTGTAAAAAAGGAAGTTGACGATTCAACTTCCTTTTTTTGCTATTTATTGTACATTCATACTTGCTTGTACTTAATTGAATCACAAGCGATAAATGCTAATCTCCCTTCTGTTATTAACAAATTCCAATATTCAACTTTTTGACCTGAAAAGTTAAGTTATTAAAACTTGACAAAAATTATTTTTAGCTATTGCAAATGTCAATTTCATACTATTTATTTGTTGATGGAATAACTAACGTTTTTTTTAATATACAGGGATATTTTATCCTTAGGTATATACTATTTAAATCGTATTTTTTAACTCAATTAACTGGTAAAAAATGGCAAGTAATAAACCAAAGGTAATTAAAGATTACAGCAAGCTGGATAAAGCTTTACAACAGCAAATTAAGCTTATTTATGCTGATGGTTTTGCAGATAACTTAATCCACTTTTTTGATAAAACAGGGCAAAAAATAACAGTGTTGCCGTTTGAAACAGAAGAAAAGTATTACATGTTAAGAATGACTGAAACCGAAGCAGTTGCCCTGGTTGATGAAGATGATGACTATGATGAGGATGGATTCTTAAAGGATGAGGTAAGACAAGACTATGAAGATAAGTTTGCCGACCTTGATCATATAGCAGACAAGATCGATGATTAAGAAAATGGCTAAGAGTAGCCACAAGAAAATCAACACTTCTTCATATCCCTTTTCACAAGCCTGCCTTAACTGTGTATAATTCAATACTCCATCATGGATGTAAATAACTTCACAACTTATTTACGTTTGATTTAATCTAAAAAGAAGTATTTTCTATTTTTTACTACGGATCACCCATACAGATAAAATAACAGCTGCATTAAAAGGTAAAATTGACAGGTTCGCAGTCGCATCATAAAAATGTGCCTGATTAAACATCCTGCTTTTATGAAACACCATGCCGGGCAAATTACTACGTAGGAAAAGGGAAAGCTGAGCGTGAACTCCAACAGCTTATAGGTAACACCAACGCAAATGAAATCGTAGTTTCAAAGCATAACTACAGCCAGCAAGAGCAGGTGGATTCATACCACATTTTTTGGGGTGGCTAAAAGATAAAAACACAGCCAATGCCCATTTGCTCCCCATTGTAATACGGATAAACCATCGAGGTCGCCTGTTTTGGCTTTTCCCGGAATAACTTTTTTGTAAGCCACGGATTTACCCAATAAGCACATTTGGTACTTAATATTCCAATTCCGGCACCAGTAACAACGTCGGTAAACCAATGGCGGTCGTTATAAATTCTGAAAAAACCTGTTCCGGTAGCAACAGCATAGCCGGCAATACCATACCACGGCGAAACATCTTTGTATTCCTGCCAAAGAAACTCGGCTCCTATAAACGCAGTTGCGGTATGCCCCGACGGAAACGAATTAGCCGAGCTATTATCGGGGCGGGTAATTTTTGTGGTCTTCTTTAAGGTCGTAACAGTGGCTGCCATAATAGTGTAAGCGGTAATCAAAATCGTTGTTCGGTCTCTGAAATTGTGCTTACCTTTTAAACCTGCGGCGTTCAATCCGTAAACAGTCAGTGACGGAGCATATTGAGAAAAATCGTCGATAGTCAGCTTTTCATCGATGTGCTCATTTAATTCTTCTTTTATCTCTGCATTCCAAAACTTTACTCCATCACTCTCGATACCAATCACACCGTAACCAATTAAAACACTAGGAAGTATTAATGCCGACGGTTTAAATTCCAGCTTATTACTTGTCCGAATAGAATCGTTGTTTAACTCACTTGCGAATGAACCAATAGAAATTAAAAGAAGCAAGAAAAACAGAAAAAATGCGGTTTTCATTATTT
>DASQBW010000350.1:0-6038 GCA_035635015.1 Draconibacterium sp.
TGATTCTACAACTGATTTAATTTTTGCTTTAGATTGGAAAAACAATCCAAAGATTCCGAGCCAGATAATTGAGCTGTTTCTGCTTCCAAACCAAGAATACGGGACAAGTAGAAAGTTCAAATACCTACTTTTTCTCTCTACTTCTTTGCATAACCGGAACACCATTTTTTTCCTGCTCAAATTTCAGGATCATGTCAATTCCGGATTCTTTGGCACTTCCACTTTGTAGTCGCAAGAAAAGTTTCTCATTAATTTCGTATTCAATGATAATTGTTTCGGGGGTAATCTCGTCGCCGCTTACTTCCCCGAATCCTTTTTGATAAATTACAAATATGTCGTTGGTAATGTATTTCCCTACAACAAAGGCTGCACTTTGCCAGTTTTCGGTAGTTGTAACTTCAATCATGTCAAGATTAAATGTAGAACCAATAGTTTTACTAAGCTGAGACGAGATCATACTTGCCAGGGCATTTGAACCAATGGAGTTCAGCAGACCATTGTTTCCTCCATAACCAATTTCATCGCTGGTAGCACCAAAAATCAGAACGGAGATTCCGTCGGTTTCAGTGATTTCTGCATCGTCGAGCAAAAATGTAATCTCCGGTTCCGACAAATTGCCTCTTATTAATAAATAGAGATAACGTTTTTCTTTATCACTACTACGGTAAACATATTCGGCTTCGATATTTAATATCGGGTCAAATTCTTCTCCACCCTGGAATATTAACTCGCTCTCTTTCAAATTTAGCTTTCGACCATACAACATGTAGTATCCCCGCAGAATTTTTACATTCCCGAAAACTTCGAAAAACGGGCCGTCTTTAACAATTTCAAGTTCCCCATTTAACTCGGCACGAATATCGCTACTCCTGATCCAAGTATTTCGCGGAATTTCAACCTGCAAACGGCCGGTTAGCTGATCTATAAATTTCGATTCTTTCTTTGGCTTCACTTTGACAGTTTTTCTTGTAGTCGAATCAACCGAATCCTTTGATTCATTCAGTGCCTCAACCAACATCGGCACATCGGGTTCAACATCACTTTGCGTTTCTTTCATCAAGGCCGGCAAATACAGGTCGGAACGAAGTACTTTTATCTCTCCCCCAAATTCTGGTTTGTCGTTTTCTGATCTAACAAAGGTATTGGCATCAATCAGCACCTCGTAATTACGATGCCGCGTTAGGAAAAAGTTTTTGGCATCTACCTCAACCGACGAACTGTTAATATTACCTTTTATAATCGTTGAGTCGAAAGCCAGTTCGCCATTCACCGAAATTAAACCGTTTTTTTGCTTCACCAAAACAGTGTCGATACTTATTTCATTGCCATTGAAACTAACTGTTGCACGAATGTCGTTGTAATCAATGCCGAAATGTTTGTTGCTGTACATCCCGTCATTTACATGAAGTTGCCCAAAAAACTGGGGGTTATCGAGCGTGCCCCGTGTTTCAATCCTTGCATCAAGTAATCCTCGTACACTATCTTGGGGAGCGTATGATTTTACCGCCTCAATAATGTCTATCGAATCAAGAACAAACAATCCTTCATAGGTTTCGGGCGGATGAAAACCGAGTTGTAACGAATCAAGCGAAAGTGAAAACGGTGCATTAATACCAGCAAAAAATGAGTTCCCCATCTCGGGAATCGTTACTTCAATACTTCCTTTATCATTAGCATAAGAAAAATCCGAGCGCATTGATTGAAGGGCATAGTTTCCATATCGCGGATCAGTTATTTCCAGCTGACCATCAATTAACGGATTATTCGAACGGCCATAAAGTCTGAAGTTGGAATTCAGTTTGCCTCCCAACACCATATCCTCTCCCAGGAAACGATTCAGCTCACTTAAATCAAGATCATTTATTTTAATTTCAAAAATTCCGGTGTCACTAGCTGATATATTTCCATCAACTGCAATCATAAAATCCTTTAAATCCCGATCTTTTAAAGTCAGATTATTAATCTCCACAAACTGATTTTGATCGAGTGTTGCAGTCATGGTATCTTCCAGATAAACATTAGCCCATTTTGAATTTACTTCCAATTCGGGAACTATTAACGAAATCGTATCTCCCACAATAATCGTACTTTTCAGCGTCGCATCTAACATATCGATCCAACTTACTTTTGCCGCCAAATCCATCTCTTCTCCGGCAAAATTGTAATCTACCAACACGGTGTCTAACTCAATATTTCCCGTTTTTATAGTACGAACATCGGCTTGTACAGCCACATTAAAAGAATCACTGATTAGAGCAAGCTGATAATTGGCATGAGCAGTTTCTGCGAGAACCGAGAAACCCTCTGCATGAAACAGGTCTAGAATTCCATCAACTTTTAAATCGGACACTGAACCCGAAACTGTTGCAACCGTTAATACGGAATCAAAAGTAACAGGTAACTCAACTATTGAATCTATAAGTTGAAGTGAACTGATGTTGCCGTATAATTTTGAGTTGACGTACATTGAATCGAGATCCAACTGCCCGCTGCCCGAAACTGCGGCTCCCGGAGCAACTGCCTGCAAAGTATCGACAGTGACTGATGATCCGTCAACATGAAGAAAGGTGTTAACACTTTCTATCGGATACTCATAAACAGTACTGCCCGTAAGCGAAATATTGGCAGTCGCCAGCAACTTTTCAGGATCAAAACCTTTGCCTTTGGCAACAACTTTACCTTTTAGCATGGTATAAGCCAAATCAGGCATCATTTTACTGAGCTCAAATTCATTCATCAAAATCTCAGCTTCGTATTCCGGCTCTTCGGTTAAATTCAATTTGCCTTTCAAAGCAGCTTTCCCAACTTCCGATTGCACAACAACATCAGCCCTCAAACTATCACCCATGTAGGTTCCGTCAATATCTAATGTTTTTACCCTGACCTCCTCGAATGAAGAATTTTTAAACTTTGCTTTAACAACTGCTTCCGATGTAAAATCTTTCAGGTTTACTCCATCGAGATTCACTTCTCCGTTTAAATGCGTTTTCTCAACACCCAGATCAATCCAGTTCCCAATATTCACTTTATCGAGTGTTACATACGCCTGATACGGCACCGTTTCATTATCCGACTGCAAACCGGAAAATGGCTGAAGCGAAAGAGTTGCGCTGAGTTGCTCCCTTCCGTTCTTTAATAAAACTTGGGCATATAGCGAGTCATTCCGAACATTTACATCAGCTTTTACCGATGGCGAACAAAGCAGTTTAAATGAAGGAACAAACAGGGCCACATCGTTTTTGTCGATGTTCCCTTCACTGATTGTCCCGTTGAAATTTTCGGGCGAAAAATAGGCTCCCTGGAAATTAATATCGGAATTATTCGCAACCAGCAGCAGGCTGTCAACCTTTATTCCCGAGTCGTTTAATTCAAATTTTCCGCTTAGTTTTTTTAATTCAATAGCAGGATTTTTGCTTTTAAATTGAAAGCTGCTTAGCCTGACCAAAGTTTCTGCACCACTGTATTTTCCCTGGGCATACAAATTGATATCATTAATTTCTGACGGAACCTCGTTTATAAGCGAACCAATATCAATCTGCCCGTCATGAATGGCAATCTTACCCACTTCTATGGTGTAATTAAAGGATTTGTCATTTAATGTATCTTGTTCTGACTCCGGCAAAATGGTGCTAAAATACCATGTACTGTCGGTATTTTGCCATAGATTCACATAGGGCTCATGCAAAGCTACAGAATCGATCCTGATTTTATTATTAAGTAAAGGCCATAACCGATAATTTACCTCTAAACTACTGAACGAAACCAGCAACGAATCAATATCGCGAAGTTCAACGTTTCGCAGAAGTATTGTATTGTAAAAATTACCGTCAAGTTCTTCAATGTTTAAGTTTAATTGCAGTTCGTTTTCAACAATATCAATTACCCGTAATTTCACCTTTTCTTTAAATAACGAAGTTTGAGTAAACAGCATGGCAGCAGTAATCAACAGTAAAATTACTGCTACTACAATTGCCATATATTTTATTAGTTTCCTCATTTATCAGAAAGAGTGGCCAATATTAAAATGTATCTGCCATTTATTTTCGCTATCGAAAACGGGCCTTGCAAAATCAATTCCGGCCGGCCCTACCGGCGTATTTATGCGCAAACCTGCACCTGCCGCAAAACGAAGATCGGTAATATGATACTCAAAACTTTTATCCCAAACATTACCGGAATCCATAAAAACATTGATCTTTAACCTCCGCCCAATATCGAACCTGAATTCTGCTGTTGTTTCCAGTAAACTGTTTCCGCCAACAGGAGTACCATACACATTGTGCGGGCCAAGATTTCCTCTCGACCAACCACGCACAGAATGACTTCCTCCTGCAAAGAATTTTTCTTCCACCGGAATAAAATCTACCTTGTCTGTTCGCTGAATTCCTCCCACTTTGCCCTTTAGTGCCAATACAACACCACGCTGAATTCCGAAATAGGTTTTAAACTCGGCTAACACCCGAAAAAAAGGGAAATCTCCTGTAAAAATTATATCATTGGTTTTTAAATTGAATGAAACAGCGTATCCCTGAACTGGGTCCAGAATTGGATCGGCATTATTATATATCGCTCCTAAAACCACACCCATTTTATTGTAAACCGTCTCGTCAAAATCGTAATTATACGGATTAAACGACCTCGTTGTATCCTGCGTAACATCTTCGTAAACAAGGCCAACGGAGGTATTCAGTTCTTTTGAGAAATTCTGCAGAAATGACAGATTTGCGCCGTACTTTTTCAGTTTATATCCCGGTTCATCCTGTTTCTGCACGAAAGGATTAATGGTTAAAGTATTGATTGGAATCAGAAACGATGGTTGCGAAAATTTGAAGTAAACATTGTACGGCTCGAGCCCCGAATGTTTGGCATAAAAATTCAAACGGCCGGTATGGGTAATAAAACCCAGGTACTGCAAATCGGTATAGGCCCTAAATTTATCTTCGCGGCCATAACCTGCACCAAATCGCACCGACCAGCGCGGTGCTTCCCTAATCTGTATTTGCAAGGGAATGGTATCAACCTTTTCTTCCTCAATTTTAGTACGGATAGAAGCTACCCTGTAATTGCCCTGGTTGTAAATCTGTTTTTGGGTTTGATCAATTTTCTTTTTACTCCAAACTTCACCTTCCCTGTAGGCAACCTGGCGAAGAATACTTTTTGATGGTACCCGCTCGTTTCCGGCAATGCTTGTTTCTCCAATGAATGCTAATTTACCACGGTTAATATCCCAGTGTACTGAGGTGGTATTATTAACGGTATCAACCTCCAGGTTGTGCTCAACATTGGTATATGGATAACCATAATCGTAGAATGTTTCGGCAATTAATTGCTTATCGCTAAAAATCGCCTCATCGCGAAATCGTTGCGAAGTGTTTATTTGGGTTTGAAGCAGAAGTTTTCTTTTTTCTCTTGCCGGCAATACATCGGCGAGGTTTTTTGAACTGTCAACCCGATACGAAACATCAGAAATGGTAACAGGCTCACCCTCATCAATAAATATGGTTATTTCAAGATTTTGCTTTTTAGTAACAAGCAGTTTTGGCTCTCCGAAATTAACATTTAAAAATCCTTGTTTCTGATAGAAATTTCGAAGCCTGTTGATTTCTTCGTTGTATAACGACAAACTATAGTAAACAGGTTCTTTCTTTAAGATTTTGCGTTTTACCCAACTACTCGACTCCATGCTAATTTCGTCTTTTAACCGATAATTTTTAGCATGTTTGTTACCACGAAACTTAATTTTACTTATCATTAAGTTTTCCTGTGCAGTTGTTAACAATGCGCCAAACACCAAGACTATTAATATAAGAGATGCCTTCAATTCTAACTATTTAGGTGTAACCAAAGATATAACAAGGTTATACGAAATAAAAATATTGAGAAAAAAGTTCAGTCTGCAACTAAACAACTATGGATTGGAAATCCATAGGTTCAAAAGACAAGAAAAATGAAATTTTTCTATTTTACTCAAATATCCAATTCCCCTTTTCAGTATTGGGTTTCTCCCTATGATGTTCAAGATATTCCTGAACCATTTC
>DASQBW010000351.1:0-10128 GCA_035635015.1 Draconibacterium sp.
AAGTAATTGTGCAAAATCATGCAGGCATCGTCTCCATGTTTGCCATTCATGTCCCGTATCCTGCGAAATAAAATATTTAGCATCGATATCAGCTTCGGAAAAAAGTTTTTGAATACCAGCCTGGTTATCAACAAAAAATTGTTCCTCAGTACCACAACCCGACCAAATTAAATTTAATCGGTCATTAAATGCGGCTCCTTCATTCAATGGTTTTTCCAGAAGCTCCTTATAGTTTTCCGGCACGCCACTAAAAAAGCCAAGATACGTAAATGCATGCAGATTTTTAAAGCCAATGGTAAAAGTTTGCATACCTCCCATTGACAATCCGGCCATGGCTCGGTGGTTTTTATCTGCAATTGTTCGGTAGGAAGCATCAACATTAGGGATTACATCTTTAAGCAGCATCTCTTCAAAGGTATCGGCCCACCCTTCATAAATTCCTCGACCATGTGTTTCTCCGGGTTTGGTAACGTGCCCAAGGTTCATTACAATAATCATTGGTTCTGCTTTTCCCTCTGCTATAAGGTTATCAAGAATGAAGTTTGCCCTTCCTGAATGTGTCCATTCGTTTTCAAGTTCGCCACCACCATGTTGCAGATAAAACACGGGATAACGTGAATTGGTATTTTGTTGGTAGCCCGGAGGTGTATACACAAACATACGCTGGAATTTTTGGGTTACATCAGAGAAAAACCAATGTTCCCTTACATCTCCATGAGGAACATCTTTAGCAAGGTAATATTCTTCTTCTGGCGCAGGATATTCAAATACACTTACATAGCCGTTGGAATAAAATGGTTTGCTTCCGGGGTCCATAAAATTCACGCCATCCACATTAAAACTGTATATCTGATATCCGGGCTCCGTCCCCGGAATAACAACATTCCAAAGTCCTACTGTATCTTTTTGCATATTATATTCGCCACCATTAATTTGGAGTTTAACCAACTGTGCCGTTTCCGGTGCTTCATACTTAAACCACACCCTGCCATCGGGGTGTATTTTTGGAAATTCCGATAAGCGATGTGTATTAACTCCTTTTTGCCACTGTCCATCATCTTCGATAGAAAATGGAGCTATTTGACTGACCTTTTCTGTACAACTGTTTCCTGCAAAAACAACAACGAATAGCAGGATAAGTATCCTCCAATTCAATTTAAACGCCTGACTCAACGTTATTCCTGGACTAATGGTATCTTTTTGCATCTTATTCGTTTTTAAAAACAAGTTGTAAAAATTCATTCAAACTTCTCCGCCATGTTTGCCATTCATGCGCCGTATTTGGCGAAATGTAAACGTGGTTTTCAATTCCTATCTCCCTGAGTGCTTCAGAATTCGCTTTGGTTTCTTCTGCCCTTTCTTCACTTCCACAGCTTATAAACAGAAGACCAAATTTTTCTTTAAAATCATCGGCCTCATTCACATCTTCCGGTGTAATTACTCCACCACTAAAAATGCCAATTTGCGAGAATAAATCGAGGTTATTCAGCGTAACCATTCGGGTCTGCATTCCTCCCATCGACAAACCAGCCATTGCGCGATTCTTTTGATCGGGAACTGTACGATAAAATTTATCGATATCGGGGATCACTTCTCCTACAAGCATTTGCTCAAAAGTAGAGGGTAGTCCATCGTTAAAACTGCGTCGGCGTACCTCGCCGGGTTTGGTTGCGAAACCAAGATTCATTACAATAATCATTGGACGTGCTTTTCCTTCGGCAAGAAGATTATCTAAAATGATATTGGCACGCCCTGCATGTGTCCATTCATTCTCAAGCTCGCCTCCGCCATGCTGAAGATAAAGCACAGGGTAACGCTCATTAATATCCGTTTGATAGCCGGGAGGCGTATAAACATACATACGACGGAATGATTCGGTGATATCTGAATAAAACCAATGCTCACGCACTTCGCCGTGAGGAACATCTTTCATAATGTAGAACTCATCACCGGGTGCAGGATATTCAAGCACACTTGTGTAACCGTTTACATAAGAAGGAGTACAACCGGGATCCATAACCTCAACATTGTCAACAATAAAGTTGTAGATCTGAAATCCAGGATCAGTGCCAGGAATGATAACATTCCAAAGTCCACTTGTGTCTTTCTGCATTTCATAATCGGTACTTTCAATGTGCAACTTAACAGATTCTGCAGTTTGTGGTGCCTCAAATTGAAACCAAACCCTGCCATCAGCATGAATTTTTGGAAACTGTGACAAACGGTGTGCAGTGCTAACTTTTTGCCACTGGCCATCATCATTTACATTAAATAATTCTGTTTGAATTTGAGGATGACATGCGAATAAGCAGAATACAAAAACTAACAGTTTAGATATCAGGTTCATTGTGGTTTAATTTAGTTCGATTTAGATACAGTTCTGAAAATTACACAATTTTTTGCAACTTTTGAAAGGCCAATAGAAATCTTTTTAAACTGATAACATTATCATTTAAAATAAATTATAACCTTCAAATATCTTATGGTAAAAGAAAAAAGACTACTAACATGTCATATAAAACATGATAGCAGTCTTTTCTTATGATCAATCTATCTTTATGCTATTAATCCAGAGATAACTCTACAGATTTCATTATTGGTGCCGACAGCTTTACAGTTGTCGGTGTGTCTTCGGCATCCTTTTTCACGAAAATTAACATGAAGCCATTAATACAGCGATGTTTGTTATCCTGGTAATTCTCTGCAACGTTGGTTGAAGCGTTTTCCATCCCCATCAACGTTCCGCCAGTTACCTCGCAGGTTATTTCAGTGTCGGCCAACATTGAATGATTCCCATTTGTGTCAAGTATCTGCACCCTAATTTGTCTTACAAGTTCATTATCAGTCGCCTCAAGTACCTCAGCACTCATTGATGCCGACATTGTATTGGTTACGATTTTATCTGTGGCAGCTTTTTTGCCATCTCTGTATGCAACAACTTCAATTTCACCAGGCTGATAATCTACATCCCAGGCTATAACACCCGTTTCGGTATCATAAGGTTTACGTTCACCAACTACTTTTCCGTTAAGTTGTAATTCTGCTTCATCACAGTTGGTGTAACACAGCACCTGAATCTTTGATCCCTCATCATAATTCCAAATATGTGGTGCATCGGTTGACAAGCGGTTACCCCCCCAACGTGGTCTTTGATTCGTGGTTTCAACCTTTATGGTAGTTCCAATGTATGCCATTGGCTCGCTGGCCCACAACGATTGACGGAAATAACCACGAGGTTTAATATTTCCTGCAAGGTCGAGCAATCCGGATTCATAACCTCTGGAAGGCCATTCATGAGCTTCTCCCAAATAATCAACACCAGTCCATAAAAATTGTGCAAAGATGAATTCTTTGTCACGAACCGCTTTCCAGGCGCCCAGATCATGTCTGTTTTCGCTGCCGTAAAGTACGCGTTCAGGATACAATTCATGGTCGCTGTCGTATTTGTTTTCGGTATAGTTATAACCAACAATATCGAGCACAAAAGGATAATCGGTGTAATTTGACATTACAGCACCTGCCAAGGCTGCAGTTACAGGTCTTGAATCGTCGGCTTCTTTTACAACAGCAACGAGTTCTTTCGCAATGTCGCCAAGGCGTTCTGCACTTGGATGATCTTCCAAATGAGCCCTGACAGATTGTTGACTAATACCTTCATCGGCAAGAACGGGGTGTGTATACGGATCGTTTGGATAATCCACCTCGTTACCAATGCTCCACATAATAACTGATGGATGTTTACGATCTCTCAATACCTGATCTTTAACATCCCTGAGACTCCATTCTCTGAAATATTGCGATGTTCCCTGATGTCCGGGAGTGCCTCTGTTCCATCCTTCAATCCATTTGTTTTTTGGGTATTCCCATTCGTCAAATGCTTCATCCATAACCAAAAATCCCATTTCATCGCATAATTCATAAATATATGGCGATTGTGGATTATGACTTGTTCTGATTCCGTTAACTCCCAGACTTTTTAAGGTCTCGAGCCTTGTACGCCAAACCGATTTTGTTACTGCCGCTCCCAATACTGCACCATCGTGGTGAATACATACACCTTTTATTAAGGTATTTACACCGTTTAAAGTAAAACCAGTATTCGGATCGAATTCAATTTTACGCAACCCTGCTTTAATACTGCTTTGGTCGACTAATTCGGATCCTTTATAAACCATGGTTTTCAGCGTGTACAAATAAGGCGAATCCGGACTCCACAACTTCGGAGAATTAAGTTTGATCGTTTGACTAAAGTCAGTTGCTGATTTCCCTTCGGCAGTAACACTTTTCGAAATTGATGCCACTGTATTCCCTGAAGCATCAACCAATTCATTAACTACTTTTACCGACGAAGATTCAACTGTATTCTTAATGGTCGTATTAATTGTTACGTCGGCGGTGTTGTTCCCAATTTGAGCCTGATAAGAAACTCCCCAAAGATTAATATGAATAGGGTTCGCATAAACCAAATACACGTCGCGACAAATTCCTGATCCTGTGTACCAACGTGAATCTGCATAATCGCTATGATCAACGCGTACTGCTATCGCATTTTTTTCACCCCATTTAATGTAAGGAGTTAAATCATACATAAAAGAAATATAACCGTTAGGTCTTTTTCCAACCCATTTCCCGTTTATAAATACTTCACTGTTGTTATACACACCTTCGAAATAAACATATACTTTGTTTCCTTTTTCAACTGCAGGAACTTCAATGTCCTTTCTATACCAGGCTATTCCGCCAGGCAAATAACCTGTACAGCTTGCCAGTTCAGGGCTTGCATTTTCTTTTACGGTCCAGTCATGTGGCAGGTCAACAACTGGCCATTTGCTAAAGTCCATTGTTTCGCGTCCTCCATACTGGACATCGCCTAAATTAAAAGACCAGTCGTCATTAATTTTTTGTTTGCGCCCAAAGTCCTGTGCTCCTGCACTAACTCCGGCGGCAATAAATAGTAACAAGAAGATAATCTTATTCATGATATTTTCAAAAATTATAAATTATTATTAATTGAAATTATTTTTGGATTATTTGGTAAACTTTACTTAAGTATTGAGGATAAAGCGCTTCTTTCTTACTCATGTTAATGTAAAACAAAGTAATTAAATCATTTTCAGGATCAATAACGTATTCAGTTCCGTATCCTCCACCCCATGCAAAAGCAGAGTTAGAAACAGCTGGTACCGGTTTTTTCAGCTCATTGTACAATTGAAAGCCAAGTCCAAAACTGAATCCTTTTCCTTCGGAATTCACTTCAGGTAAACGATTAATGGTTGTCATCAACTCTACAGTTTCCGGCTTCAATATTCGGCGACCATTAAACTCTCCCTTATTGAGCATCATCTGGCAAAATTTAGCATAATCTTCAATTGGGCCATTCAACCCAATTGCACCTTCGCAATAAGTTTGCTGCTCACTAATGGTTCCTTCGCTATAAATATTTGTTGCTGGCTCCAATTTACCATCAATAGCACTGTATACCTTTACAAAACGACTCAATTTTTCAGGTTCGTAATACCAATCTGTATCATCCATTCCGAGTGGTGTAAGTACAGTTTCTTTAACATATTCGCGCAAGGTCCTGCCCGAAATCCGTTCAACCATGTAAGCCAGCATATTTGCGCTGATGTGGTAACTCCAATCGGTACCCGGATCAAATCCCAATGGATACTTGACTAAAGCCAACATCTCATCTTCAAGGTATTTTGATCCGTAATTACCACCACCACTATGCTGTCCGGCCGGAGCTATTTCTGGAATCATTCCTCTTGCTCCGGTGGGGGCATCATTATTGTTACTTTCAGCTCGTTTAATTTCACTGACAAGTCCTGCATTTAATCCTGACGAATGCGACATAAGATGTACAAATATCATTGGAGTGGCCACCGGTCGTGTTTCATAGGTACCATCTTCATTTACCTTTGTCACTACCTGGTCAGGAATCTCCGGAAAATATTTCGAAACAGGATCGTCAATTTTTACAAGCCCCTGCTCTACCAGGGTCATAAATGCAACAGTAGTAATCGCTTTTGTTTGCGACATAAGCACATAATAATCATCAACCGATGCCGGAATCTTATTTTCAACATCCTTCCAACCAAAAGCTTTGTTATAAATAACGTTACCCCCTCTGGCGATAAATGCTTCTACACAATTCAGTTTTTTCTGAGCGACAAACGATTGAAGCAAAGCATCCATTTGTTCAATTTGGGCAGTATTCACACCTGTGTCATCAAAATCTACTTCGTAATTTAACTGTTGTGGTTCCGATGCCTGTTTAGTCTCAACTCCACATCCACCCAATAATATGCTGGTCGCTATAAAAGCTAATCCGGCTATTCTCTTCATCTAAATATTATTGTTATTATTTACATATGCCACCTTTTAAAAAACCCGGATTTTTAAGTATATCATCCGGTTTTTTAAATGGTAATTGGTTCCATATATAAAATCTATGTATCGCTTTAATTATGGATTTAAGTGTTCTTCAAAAAACTTTTCGAGTGCAGGTTCGGTTATATGCAACTGCTCGGCATAAGCCACTCCGTGCTCACCCTCGCACTCAAGGTATTCAATATCAGCTCCAACAGCTTCCATTTTCTTTACAAAATCGCGTGTACGTTCAGGAAGAACAATTGGATCTCTGGTTCCCTGAATCAAGAATACCGGAGGATGATCAGCTGAAATATAACCTATTGGCCACCACTCTGTTTTTGCCATTGGGGTATCGCGTCCTAATTCGGTTGGAGGAGATCCTGCTGCTGCAACATTTACCACACTGGAATATTCGTTCCAACCACCGTCGCCTTCCAAACCAGCGGATTCCGGGGCCATGGCTAACATCAATGCAAGGTGTGCTCCTGCTGAGTGACCGTATGCACCTATTCGTTCAGGATCAACATTCAATTCTTTAGCATGTGCCCGCAACCAACGCACTGCACATTTTACATCTTCGATACACGCAGGAAAAGGTGCTTCTCCGGTCAAACGATACTCTACATTAATGGTAACATATCCTTTATTGGCATAGTCAACCATCATTTTCTGATATACGTCTACATTTTTTGAGCCTCCTGACCATCCACCACCGTGTACGATAACCAACGCCGGACGAACTTCGTTTCCAAAATTCACCGGCATCGCCAAGTCTAATTTCCAGGCTTCACTGTCTCCACTCCTGTATGGAATATCTTTTGTTACAGTAATGGTTTTGTAATTTGAACCAAATAAATCAATTGATGATTTGTTAATGTTTTGAGCAGCACAAGAAAAAAAGATTGAAACAATCAGTGCTACAAGCGCCAGAGTTGAAATTTGTTTTTTCATAAGTAAAAATTTAGTTTGCTCATTACAATATTTATAGGTTAAACTCACATTTATACTTTCATTAAAATGTTTGTTCTATACCATAAAGATATTGATAATGTTGTCACATATTGTATAAGTTAATATGAAAATCGTATGCTACTTCATCAAATTACCGTCAAAATATGTTTGTTCGCATCAAATTAACTCCATTAATGTTTCAATTTTATGCACATCCGATCTTGAATGATCCGATAATTATTTCTCTGTTTCCTTTGTTAAAGCTATGAAGACGAAAGGCCTCAGACCTTCCGTCTTCAATCTAATTCTCTCTTACAAAAAACTTATGAAATTTTCTGCCTTAAAGGCCAGATAAGAATGTACTAATTTCATTTACTGCACGATCTAATTCATCGTGATGCAAGTTATGTGCTGCACCATCAACGTGCACCAGTTTAACTCTCTTTAAATCTGCAACTGATGCTTCGTTCGACTTGCGACCTTCGGGTGAAGTATCTGCTTTAAGAATAAGTGATTTTACAGGAATTTTAGCCAATGCACCTTCTGTTCTCATACTGCCACTCATTGCTTGCCATCCTTCATTCATGTATGGTCCGTGATATTGTTTTTTTGACAAGGCCCAGTATTTAACATCTGCATCGCTCCATTTAGGATTGTCCCTGTGGCCCTTTTCCACCAAAGCTTCAAAACTGTAATTGTTCTGTTTTGCTAAGATTTCGGGATCGCCATTCATGCTAAAAGCAAGTGGGTCCGGTGCTCTCTCTGCACGTTGTGGAGGTGGCCCTTCTTGGCGTGCAGGGCGTGCAGGACGTTCTCCCGTATTTGGTCTTGGAAGCCCCGGATCGAGCATAATTACTGCTTTTGCCAAATCAGGATATTCTGCACCAACGCGCATTACAGTTGCCGCTCCCATTGAGTGTCCTAAAATTATAGGTTTCTTGAAATTCATAACTTCAATAAAACCTACCACATCCATTACTAGGGTTTCGCTGTTATCAGATGGAGTAAAAGGATCTGACAAACCATGTCCGCGAGTATCCAACATATAGATGTCATAAGAATCTTGTAGTCTCGAACTAAGATCTGCCCAACAAAGACCATTATCGGTTACTCCATGAACCATAACAATTACGGGCTTACCTGGTGCTGGAACAGCATGATAATAGTGAATGCGTACTCCGTTATCATAAACAAAACCATCTGACCAACCGTCAGGAATTCCGGGAGGGTCAGCTGCAAATACTGTTGCTGATACCATCAGCATAACAAGTGCCATTAACCATGTATGGCTCAAGTTGTACCATTTCTTAGTTTCTTCTTTCTTTTTCATCTTAATTCTAATTTTTTTATTGATGTGATTAATTTATTTTATCATTCCTTGTACTTATTTAAAAATTTTTTGTGCAAAATTTCGAAGGTCATGCCTCCAAACATACATGGTGTGCCCTCCATCCATTTCGCTAAATTCTGATTCGATACCGTATTTCGTAAAAATATCTCTAGCCGGAGGAGTACTTCTTGCAGCCCCGTCGGATTCTCCGCCGGTATTAAAAATAAAATATTTTATGCTTTTCTTTAATTGAGGTGCAACAGATTTAGCCCGCTCATCGGATTTAGCCAAGTTTTCCGGGTTTCTTGCAAATCCAGAACTCATAACATCAACATAAGCAAACATATCCGGATATTCGAGCAAAGTTTCAAGGAGCTGCATTCCACCCATTGAAAGACCTGCAATGGCTCTGTGATCAGTATCGGCAATTACACGGAAATTTTCTTCAATGTAGGGAACGATGTTACTACCCAAATCATGCGCAAAAGTCTCAACAGGAATACTTCCGTCAGGCATAACAACAATCATCGGAACAATCTTTCCTTCGGCAAATAAATTATCCATCATCCATCCGGCTTTACCCTGTCCGGGCCAGTTGGTATCATTATCTCCGCCACCATGCATTAAGTACAATACGGGAAGTTTTTTATTGTTGGCAAAATATCCTGGTGGTGTCCAAACAAACATCCGTCGTGTTGAGTTGGTTGCTTCCGATTCGTAATATACAATCGACATTAAACCATGAGGTACATCTTTCTTTTGCCAGAAAAGGGTCTCTCCTTCAGGCACCAATTCTACCATTGGGCGAAAATCAGGCACCATTGGATTTTTAGGATCATTAACTTTCATTCCATCAACCGTAAAAAAGTAGCGGTAGGCACTTGGATCAATATTTGGTGCTGTAGTCATTGTCCACACCCCGTTATCGGCTTTTTCAATTTTTTCGGCTCGTACGTCACCTCCAAGTTCTACTATTTCAGCATCGAGTGCATAAAAACGAAAAGTTGCACTTCCATCGTTATTCACTTCAAACGACACCAAGTTATCGTTAGGCGTTGGCACCCTGTTTCGGTTTCTAAAATTTTGAGCATCCAGTTGCGAAAAACAAAATACAGCAATAAAAACCATAAGGACATGACGCCAATTATTGTAATTAATTGCATCTTTTAAAAGATCTTCTGAAAATTGCACTCGATCAGATGACTGCTGATTAGTAACAAGATAGATTTGTTTCATTTTATTAAGCTTTAGTTGATGTAATGGAATTTATTCCATGAATGCAAAGTAAATTGCCCCCTATTTCAGAAAAAGTACATTTCAGACAAAAACAAATAAAAATTGGAATTCCGTTTTACTTAAATGGAAAAAAGATGAAATCCAACAGATAACACAATTTTTCTCATTATTATTTTGATTAATCACTAACAAGGAAAATAAACTTCATAACAAGCAATAATGGCTCCCCTTATCGC
>DASQBW010000352.1:0-6413 GCA_035635015.1 Draconibacterium sp.
CGCAAGTAGCTTTTGCAAAGGTGATTAACACCGACAACATTAAAATTTACGGTGATATTTCCGAGTCGTACATTACCAAAGTACACAAAGGCGACAATGTTGAAATCAGTTTTCCGGCATTAAACAAAACCGTGTCGGCAAAAATTAATCAGATTGGAAATACCATTGATCCAAACAACCGAACATTCCGTGTCCGTATCAACCTCAATAACAACTCAAACGAGATAAAACCAAACCTGGTTTCAATTATCTCGTTACGCGATTACGTAAATGACTCAGCAATAGTAATTCCTTCGCTATATGTAAAAGAAGACTTTAAAGGCCATTATACCTATATCGTCGAAAATGAAAATGGGAAGAATGTGGCCAAAAAAGTTTACGTAAGTCCGGGCGTTACCAATAACAACATGACTGAGATTACAGATGGTTTAACTGCAGGGGCAAAAATTATCTCTGAAGGTTACAACCAGGTTGTTAACGGAGCGGCTGTAAAAATAAATTAAACACCTACCAAAAAATTCTTCAAAATGGAGAAAGAAACAGAAAAGCAAAAAAGTAAAATAACGCGCAAGTTTAAACCCACCTTTCTTGCGCTCAAGAATAAAATAACGGTATATATTTTTACAGGCTTACTGGTGCTGTTTGGAATATTTTCGTACCAGCAAATGCCGCGCGAGGCAATGCCAGAGATTGTTGTTCCGTATATTTTTATTCAAACATTGTACCCCGGAAACTCGCCGGTTGATATTGAAAACCTGTGTACCCGCCCAATTGAAAAGGAGCTAAAAGGATTGAAAGGCGTGAAAGAAGTAACGTCGGCATCGTACCAGGATGTGAGTACCATTATTGTTGAATTCAACACAAATGTTACCATTAAACAGGCACTGCAGGATACAAAAGACCGTGTCGATCAGGCAAAGTCGGAGTTACCAAGCGACCTGCCAAGTGATCCTTACGTAACCGATTTCGACCTTTCGGAATACCCGATTATGAATGTTAACGTTTCGGGCGAATACAACATGCGCGACCTTAAAAAGTATGCCGAAATAATGCAGGACGAGTTTGAAGGTTACAAAGAAATTTCTGAAGCCAGTATTCGGGGTATTGAAGAACGCGAAATTCAGATCAATCTCGATCCCTACAAACTTGATGCTGTTGGACTCACGTTTGAGGATGTAGCACTGGCCATTCAGCTTGAGAACATAAGTATGGGGGCCGGACAGTTTACTGCCGATCAAACGCGGCGAACCATTCGCACCGATGCCAATTATACCAGCATGGAGCAAATTGCCAATACCATCATTAAGGTAAATGGCGGCAAACCGGTTTACATTCGCGATGTGGCGACTGTTGTTGACGGCTATAAAGAACAGGCAACGATAGCCCGCCTGAACGACCAACCGGTAATTACCTTGTCGGTGACCAAAAAATCGGGCGAAAATATTCTTGCTGCTTCTCAAAATGTTATCAACGGAATTGACCAGCTTAAAGCACGTGGCCAAATTCCCAAAGACCTTGAAGTCATTGTTACCGACGACATGACCCACTACATTGAAGATACCATTTCGAACCTCGAAAACAGTATCATCCTGGGAATGATTCTGGTAACTTTTATACTGTTCCTGTTTCTGGGGTTCCGTAACGCACTTTTTGCAGGTTTAGCCATTCCGTTATCCATGTTCCTGTCGTTTGTAATTTTACGGCAAAGCGGAATTACTTTAAACTCAATGGTTTTATACGGATTGATCCTCGCCCTTGGTATGCTGGTAGACAACGCCATTGTTGTGGTTGAAAATGTTTACCGCCTCTTCAGTGAGGGGAAACCATTATTAAAAGCAACCAAACAAGGGGTAAGCGAAATTGCATTTCCTATTATCTCCTCAACATTAACAACACTTGCAGCTTTCTTTCCGCTACTGGCATGGGAAGGCCTTATTGGCGAGTTTATGAAAATATTACCTCGCACATTGATTGTGGTACTTGCATCATCGCTTTTTGTGGCACTTATTATTAATCCTGCATTTATTTCATCCTTCATGAAAGTGGAGGATATTAACCGCCGGGCCAATGTTAAAAAGATACTGCGCAATGCTGCAATTTTTGCCGGTATTTCCGTACTGTTTTACGTGGCCAGGATTTTCTTACTAGGAAATCTTTTGGCAACGGTAGCCTTTTTAATGGTAGCTAATGTTTTTGTTTTAAGGCCGGTGGCACGCTGGTTCCAAACCAAATTCCTGGTTTGGCTCGAACACATGTACACCAAACAGTTACGCCATGCTTTAGGCGGTCCGTGGCCATACATTTACTTTGGCGGAACTTCTTTGTTGCTCGTATTTTCAATCTATTTTTATTTCTTCATAAGCAACCCAAAGATGGTATTCTTTCCGAGTACCGATCCGACAACAGTTTATGTTACCATGGAACTTCCGCTGGGCACTTCAATAGAAAAAACCGATGAAGTTTCGCGCGAAGTAGAAAACATCATAAAAGAAACCATTAAGCCGGTTAATCATATTGTAAAATCAGTTACAACAAATGTTGGCGTTGGTATGAGTGGCGGTATGTTTGATAGTAATGAGGAAAGTCCGAATAAATCGCTCACTTCGGTTTCGTTTGTTGAATACAAACTCCGCGATGGCATAAATACTTCGATTGTTATGCAGGATATTGCCAAAAACCTTGATGGCTTTGTTGGCGCCAAAATTTTTGTTGAAAAGGATGAAGAGGGGCCACCAACAGGCGACCCGGTTAGTATCGATGTATCAGGCGATGAGTTTGATCAGCTGATTCAAATTACCGACGATTTTATGAAGATTATTGAAGGAGATAATATCCCGGGAATTGACGAATTGCAGCTGAACATTAATACCAACCAACCGGAAATGCTTATTGAGGTTGATCGCGAACAGGCTCGTTTATACGAACTCTCGACCCAGCAAATTGCGATGGCATTCCGTAACTCGATTTACGGTTACGAAGCCAGCCAGTTTAAAGATGGCGAGGATGAGTACGATATTTTTGTTCGTTTGGATGAGAAATACCGCAACGACGTTTCAACACTGATGAACCAGAAAATTCCGGTTAACGACAATAAAATCCCAATCTCGTCGGTAGCATCGTTTGAATATTCAACCTCTTACGATAAAATCAGCCGTATTGACAACAAACGAGTTATTTCCATTACATCGGGTGTTGTGGAAGGCTATAATGCCAACGAAATAAATACCCGGATTGCACAACTCCTTGAAGACTATGATATGCCGGAGGGCTACACCTACGAGTTCTCGGGCGAACAACAAGAGCAGGCCGAAAGTATGGAGTTTTTGGTGTATGCACTTATTATTGCCGTTGCCATGATCATGATAATTATGGTTACACAGTTTAACTCGTTTATTCGCCCGGCTATTATTATAGTAACTGTTCTTTTCAGTACCATTGGCGTGTTCCTGGGATTGGGAATCTTTAAAATGGAGTTTGTAGTAATAATGACCGGTATTGGAATTATTTCACTTGCAGGTATTGTGGTAAACAATGGAATTGTTCTGATTGACTACATTGATCTGACACGAAAGCGCAAACGTGAAGAATTGGGTTACTCCGAAAAAGCATTTTTACCCAAGAATGTACAGATAGATGCGTTGGTTGAAGCCGGGAAGACCCGTTTACGCCCTGTATTGTTAACGGCAATAACAACTGTTCTTGGCTTACTTCCACTGGCAGTTGGACTCAACTTTAACTTCTTTACACTTTACTCGAGTTTTGATCCGCAAATTACGATAGGTGGAGAGAGCGTTGCATTCTGGGGGCCTATGTCGTGGACCGTTATTTTCGGCTTAACTTTTGCCACATTCCTTACACTATTAATATCTCCGGTAATGTATATGATTACCATTCGGATAAATTATTCACTAAAAAAATGGACTGGTAATTTGCCGGAAGACAATATTAAAACAAAACTAAAGGAAGCCGAATAATACAGTGCTTCTAAAAGAAAAACGGGTAGCTGCTAACTACCCGTTTTTTATTTTAAGTTATTTCCTGTATATCAGTTTACACCAGCGAATCGCCTTTTTTAATTCGCACATCGGTAACAAACTTCTTAATCTGATCTTCATCTTCACGCTTGCAAATCATTAATGTATCGTTTGATTCAGCAACAATAAAACCATCAAGTCCATGAATTACGGCAACTTTTTGTTCCGAAATATCAACAATACAATTTTCAGTATCGTAAAGCAAAACATTATCCCCCTGAACAACATTTCCAAGGTAATCCTTTTGTTTGTTTTCGTATAGCGATCCCCAGGTTCCCAAGTCGCTCCATCCAAAATCGGCAGTTAAAACATATACATTGGTTGCCTTTTCCATAATACCGTAGTCGATAGAAATTGCCTTACATTCCGAATACGTTTTATTAATAAACGGTTCTTCGCTCGGTGTATTCATTTTGTTCCAGCCTTGCTCAAACTTTAATGCAATTTCAGTAAGGTGTTGTTGTAACGATTCCAAAATGGTAGAAAGTGAGGATATAAAAATGCCAGAGTTCCAGTAAAACTCGCCACTTTCTATAAATATTTTTGCCATTTCTTCATTCGGCTTTTCCGTAAAGGTTTTTACTTTATACAGGTTGTCAAGATCTTTAAACTCCTTTTTTCTTTTCACCTGAATGTAACCATACCCCGTTTCAGGACGGTTGGGTTTTATACCGAGCGTTAGCAAAGCTGCCTTTTCAGCAACAAATTCAAGCCCATTCCTGACTTGCTTGTGGAATTCTTCTTCTTTCAGAATTAAATGATCTGAAGGAGTGACAATAACATTTGCTTTAGGATCGATGAGCGCAATCTTATTGGCAGCATAAGCTAAACAAGGTGCTGTATTGCGGCGCAATGGTTCCAATAAAATCTGCTCATCCGTTATGTCTGGCAACTGGGTTTTTACCAGGTCTTTGTATAAGGCATTGGTAACCACCAAAAAATTTTCATTGGGTACAAGCCTTAAAAAACGCTCGTATGTTTGTTGAAGACATGTTTTCCCGGTTCCTAAAATATCTAAAAATTGTTTTGGACGTGCTGTACGGCTAAGCGGCCAGAATCGACTCCCTACTCCACCTGCCATTATCACACAAAAATTGTTAGCCATCTGTCTGTGTTTTGTTCGTTTTATCGATTAATCCAGAGATTAGGACATTGAAAATACGGAATTATTTTGTTATTGTTGTCTCATGACGATTCAAATTCATAAAAATTTTGTTTCCGGTTATTATGTTGTAATTTTAGCCGATTACATTAGCAAGAAACTTTAAGCAATGGGTTTTTTCTTTCATATAGGCCGGTATTTCTCTATGCTGAAACGCGTGTTTGCCAGGCCGGAGAAACACAAACTTTACATCAGGCAGTTGTTTCACGAGATCGATAACCTGGGTGTAAATTCAGTGGGTATTGTTATTATTATTTCGGTATTTATTGGCGGAATTATGACCATACAGTTTGCTTATAGCATGGCCAATCCGCTTTATCCGTCAACACTTGTAGGATTGGGAACACGCGACACTTTGCTGCTCGAATTTTCGTCAACAATGCTGGCACTTATTATGGCCGGAAAAGTAGGATCGAACATTACTTCGGAAATTGGAACTATGCGCGTTACAGAGCAGATTGATTCGCTTGAAATTATGGGCGTTAACTCGGCAAGTTTTCTTATTCTACCCAAAATAATTGCGGTGGTTCTTATCTTTCCGTTTTTATATATCATTAGTGTATTTTTTGGTTTGCTTGGCGGATTGGTTACGGGGCCCATAGCCGGAGTAATTACAGTCCCGGACTACATTGAAGGAATTCAGTGGTTATTTTACCCGTATTACATTACATTTTCGATTATAAAATCGCTGGTATTTGGATTTCTGGTGGCATCGGTGCCGGCATATTTTGGCTATTATGTACAGGGCGGAGCACTCGAGGTGGGAAAGGCCAGTACAAAAGCAGTGGTAAATACGAATATTCTGATCCTGTTTTTCGACTTAATTTTAACCCGCCTCCTATTAACATGATTACACTTAAAAACATCGTAAAGACATTCGACGGAAATACGGTTTTGAAAAATATTTCAACCGTGTTTGAGCAGGGAAAAACCAACCTTATTATTGGTCGAAGTGGCTCGGGAAAAACGGTCTTGTTAAAATCAACGCTTGGCCTTTTTGAGGTGGACAGTGGTGAGATTTGGTACAACGAGCGCAACTTTACTCAAATGAATGAGAAAGAACGCAAAATCCTACGCCGCGAGGTTGGAATGGTATTTCAGGGCGGTGCTTTGTTCGACAGTATTTCGGTAGAAGACAACGTTCGTTTTCCGCTGGAGATGTTTGCCGAAATGAGCCCGGCAGAAAAACAAAAACGCGTTGATTTTTGCCTCGATCA
>DASQBW010000353.1:0-2048 GCA_035635015.1 Draconibacterium sp.
GTAACTTATAGCTGCCCTCATCGAGGTGTTTAAAGCTCACTTTCCCTTTTTCGCCGGTAGCTTGAAAAGCAATCAGTTGTTCTCCTTTTTCGAGATACACCTCTGTTTTTGCAGCAGGTTTTCCGGTGAAAATTGAAAAAATGTTTATAAAAAGTACGATCAGTAAGTTCATTGCCTAAAGTTGAAAAATTTGAGATGGAATAAAAAGCGCTTGAATAAATATTTTCGGCCTCCTAAATTAGGCCATTATTATTTTTCCAATCCATGGCAATTCAAAAAAACCCGGTCCGAAATACGAACCAGGCTTTTGTATGTATTGTTGTAGTTTTTGTTTATTCTCCACGAACAGCAGCAACACCGGGAAGTGTTTTCCCTTCAAGGTATTCCAGCAAAGCGCCACCTGCAGTAGAGATGTATGAAACGCCGGGAGCAATTCCGAACTGGTTTACAGCAGCTACCGAGTCGCCACCACCAACAAGCGAGAAAGCACCTTTTTTAGTAGCTTCTACAATGGCAGCACCAACGGCTTTTGTTCCGGCTGCAAAAGATTCCATTTCGAAAACACCAACAGGCCCGTTCCAAAGAATAGTACCAGAGTTTTCAATCACTTCCTTCATTTTTGCTACACTTTCAGGCCCGGCATCCAAACCTTGCCATCCGTCTTCAATTGCACCGGCAGCACATATTTTAGTGTTTGCATCGTTGCTAAAAGCATCGGCAGCAACAACGTCGGTTGCAATAACCAGGTTAACACCTTTTTCTTTGGCCAGTTTTTCAATATTTTTTGCAGTTTCGATAAAGTCGTCTTCGCAAATTGAGCCACCAACTTTTCCTCCGTTTGCTTTTACAAAAGTGTAAGTCATACCGCCTCCTAAGATTAGGTTGTCAACTTTGCTCAGCAGGTTTTCAATGATGGTAATTTTCGACGAAACCTTTGCTCCACCCATAATAGCAGTCAGCGGACGTTGTGGTTCTTTCACTACTTTATCCAAACTTTTAACTTCGCTCTCAATCAGGTAACCAAACATTTTGTCGTTCGGGAAAAACTTAGCAATAATAGCTGTTGAAGCGTGTGCGCGGTGCGCGGTACCAAAAGCATCGTTTACCCAACAGTCGCCGTTTTCAGCTAATTTAGCAGCAAATTCTTCGTCGCCGGCAGTTTCTTCTTTGTAAAAACGCAGGTTTTCAAGAATAAGAACTTCACCCGGTTGTACGGCTTCGGCCATTGCTTTAACCTCGCTGCCAATACAATCAGGAGCAATTTTTACAGTTGCACCACCAAGCAGTTCGCTCAGGTGATTTACCAATGGTTTCAGCGAGAATTTTTCTTCCGGACCGTTTTTCGGACGGCCAAGGTGCGACATAATAATTGGCGAACCGCCACCTTCAATAATTTTCTTAATTGTAGGAAGTGCTGCACGCATACGTGTATCGTCGGTAATCTCGAAATTCTCGTTTAAAGGCACGTTAAAATCAACGCGGATAAGCGCCCTCTTTCCTTTAAAGTCATAGCTGCTAATAGTTTGCATGATATTATATTTTTAGTGTTTTTTGAAAAATCCAACCAAAGATAGAAATTAATAGCACGAAAAAACAGTGGATTTTTCAGGCCTTTCATAATTTAATGTTGCGGTAAGATAGGTGATGAGTGGAAGAATGATTAATGGTTAGAATATTGGAATGTGACGGATTGAAGGAATGAATGCTTAAATGAGGAGCGCTGAGACTATCAAAGGACGAGCGGTTGAAGGATTAATAAAATAACTGACAGAGACTTCGTATCTTGAAACCTTCTTGTTTATTGAATGTTGAATACCGATCAACAATTTATTCTGACTATTTTTCTTTCCTGGATATTTCTTCGATCTTCCGCTAGTGAAACGGCAGAAAGTGCTATTTTTGGCTTATGTTTTTCAAAGACGTAATAGGACAAGACACCATAAAAAGCCGCCTTATCAGGTCGGTTAATGAGCAACGAATCAGTCATGCACAATTATTTTCCGGCCCTTCGGGAACCGGAAAGCTGGCCATGGCACTTGCTTATGCAC
>DASQBW010000354.1:0-1621 GCA_035635015.1 Draconibacterium sp.
GTATGGATATTACCACAATTTATAATTACCCTTTTTCATTCAAGATAAAAAACCCCCGCCCTCTGGCGGGGATTTACTTTTCATACTTCTATGAAAAAATTGCGCTGTAATTAAAGTTCATTCTAAAAACTGGCCTGATATTCATCTTTTACCAGATCAGGAAAATAACAAGCGATTAAACCAAGCATGTCGTCATCCGATTTTTTATTCTGGCAAATTACCTTTTGGGCAAAGTAAGCTGCCTTATCCAGCTTCAATTCCATTTCTTCTTTCGGAAGCTGTTGAAAACGTGATTCAATCTTTTTTACACCAAAAACATTATTGCGGCATGCATACTCAATCTCAAATTCGTCGGTACGTACAATAAATGTTTTGCATTTCTTATCCTTTTCATTCAAAATAGAAACCATAACCGGCGATCCTACATTTTCATACGTTAATTCATAGGTTGGCATCACCTGATTTTCATGAATCATTGATACATCGGACTTAACAATTGTATATTTCCCAAATTCAGTAAGAGAGTTTCCGGTCATCGCCATCCCATCTTCAATCTTGGCAGTAGCTCCCAAACTTAATATCGCTATACAAATACTTAAAAGAACTAATTTTGTTTTCATACTATAACTGTTTTATTGTTTTCACTATCAAAGATAGGTAACAGACTGGCAGCGTACATTTTAATTCAATATTCGGTATATAAAAGCCAACAAACAACACTATTTGTTCTGCAAAATTCATTGATCGTGTTTCGCGTGTAGTTTTATGCGCTTGCCTTTCAAAATTTATATTTGGCAGATAGACAATCCTTTTCAACAACAAACTTTTTCGGAGCTGATTGCCACGAAAAGAAAGAATTATTTTAATTTGCACACTATGGATATCGCTCGGCTAAGCCATATAAAAAAAGAATTAAAGAACCTGCCTCCCGAGGTTTTGCAGGAAATAGTTGTCAGGCTGTCTAAATACAAAAAGGAAAATAAAGAGTTGTTAAGCTATCTTCTGTTTGAAGCGCATAATGAAACTGAATACATTCGACTAGTGAAGGAAGAGATTGACCTGCAATTCTTAAGTATGAACCGAAGCAACTTTTACCTGGCAAAAAAAACACTGCGCAAAGTTTTACGCACCACAAATAAATACATTCGGTTTTCGGGGAAGAAAGAAACAGAAATTGAACTTCTTCTTTATTTCTGCAAAAGATTAAAAGAATCGCGCTTAAATTATAAGCAAAGTCGTGTAGTTTTCAACATTTACTTAAACCAGGTAAAACGTATTCAAAAGGTAATAGCTATGCTTCACGAAGATTTGCAGTACGATTTTCAGGAAGAACTGGAAGCCTTATAAATTGTTATAAGCTGAAATTCTATAGCAATGATAAATATCGTTTGGTTACGAAGAGATTTACGTTTACACGATAACAGCGCACTGCAACACGCACTAAAGAGAAGAAATGAAGTGTTGCTGCTGTTTATTTTCGATACAAACATTCTGGATGAATTGGATAAAAATGATGCCAGGGTAACTTTTATTCATCAGCAGCTTGTGGAAATTCAAAATCATCTTAAAAAATTCAACTCAGGATTACTGGTAAAAACAGGTGATCCGCTAACAATATGGC
>DASQBW010000355.1:0-3752 GCA_035635015.1 Draconibacterium sp.
CTGTTATTCCGGGAGCGGCTGAGCTAAACCTGAAAAAGACTGCAAAAATATCGGGAAACAAAAGTGTGGAAATGGTACTGATGAAAGAATTGTTGGGCCTAACCGGATACATCCGCGGAGCCTGTTCGCCAATGGGTATGAAAAAACCGTATCCGATTTTTATTCACGAAACCTGTTTAAATTTCGATACTATTTTTGTTAGTGCCGGGAAACGCGGTATGCAGATAAAAATAGACCCGGAAGATCTGATCGGCTGCACCGGAGCTCAAGTTGCAGATCTTATCGATGGCTGATTTTCACAGAAATAAATCCTTTCAGTATTAATTTTTAGACCGTAACGGATTTTATTTTTTTACTTTCCCTACGAATCTCTATTTTTGCACTCACTTAAAAATCAAAACGCTTTGCGCTATGCGCATCGCGCTTAGCAAAAAAGACAAATGAATAAACCGACAGTTGTAAGCGGTATACGACCGACAGGATATTTGCACCTTGGAAACTATTTCGGAGCTGTGCAAAACTTCTTAAAAATGCAGGACGATTTTAACTGCTACTTTTTTATTGCTGATATTCACTCGTTAACCACGCACCCAACGCCCGAGAATTTACAATCGGGAGTGCGCCAGGTGCTGGCCGAATATCTGGCTTGCGGCATCGATCCGGAGAAATCAACGATATTCATTCAAAGCGATGTCCCTGAAGTTTCGGAATTGTATGCTTTATTAAATATGAATGCTTATTTGGGCGAACTGGAACGTACAACTTCGTTTAAAGATAAAGCCCGTCAGAACCCGGATAACGTAAATGCCGGATTGTTGACCTACCCGGTTTTAATGGCTTCGGACATTATTATTCACAAAGCGCATTTTGTGCCGGTTGGAAAAGACCAGGAGCAAAATCTGGAAATGGCACGCAAATTTGCCAAGCGCTTTAACCGCATGTACAAATCTGAGGTATTTCCAATTCCACGTCCGTATACCTTTGGTGGCGGCGATATGATTAAAGTTCCCGGTCTGGATGGCAGCGGTAAAATGGGAAAATCAGAAGGGAATGCGATTAACCTTTACGAAGATCCAAAATCGATTCGTAAAAAAGTGATGCGGGCTGTTACCGATTCAGGACCAACAGAAATGAACCAGGAAAAACCGGACGCCATTCAAAACCTGTTTACCTTGATGGGTATCGTTTCTACACCTGATACTGTTGCGCATTTCGATGAATTGTACAACAAATGCGAAATCCGCTACGGCGATTTGAAAAAACAACTGGCAGAAGATATTATTGCCTACACATCGCCAATCCGCAAACGAATTATCGAAATTCTGAAAGACGACGCCTACCTCGCAAAAGTAGCTAAAATGGGTGCCGAAAAAGCGCAGGCATCAGCGGCAAAAACCTTGCAGGAAGTAAAGGATGTGATCGGATTTAAGAAACTGTTTTAGGAATAACCAAGAATAAATTGTCATTTCGACGACAAAGGAGGAGAAATCCGTTCTATAACGTGAAAGATTTCTCTTCGTCAATCGACGTATCGAAATGACAACAACAATCAAAATGAGTATAGAAAGAGAATTGCAAAAACGCACTTCGGTTTGTGAGTTGTGCGGATCGGAAGATAACCTGGGAGTATATACCGTAGCACCGGCAACACAAGAAAGCGAAAAAGACAGTATTTATATTTGTGCAATCTGTTCGGGTCAGATCAACGATCCGGAAACAATGGATACCAATCACTGGCGTTGTTTAAACGACAGTATGTGGAGCACAGTTCCTGCTGTTCAGGTGGTAGCCTGGAGAATGTTAAATCGTTTAATAGCTGAAGGTTGGCCGCAAGACCTGCTCGATATGCTTTATCTTGATGAAGAAACAAAAGAGTGGGCAGAAGCAACCGGAGAGGGAATTGATCCGGATGATGTAATAAAACACCTTGATAGTAACGGTGCAGTTTTACAGGCTGGCGACACGGTGGTATTGATTAAAGATCTGAATGTAAAAGGTGGTGGTTTTACTGCAAAACGCGGAACTGCTGTTCGAAATATTTCGCTGGTTCACGATAATCCCGAACAAATTGAAGGGAAAGTAAATGGCCAGCAAATTGTGATTCTTACTCAATATGTAAAGAAGAACTAGAAAGGATATTTTTATTGAAATAAAAGAATGCCATCTTTCTGCAATAAAATGTAAAAGGATGGCATTTTTGTTTAACCGCATGAACAAATTGAAATGAATGTTTTTACAAATAAAGAAATAGCTGGCGCTTACGATGCCTATTACCAAACTCCGGCCGGGAAAGAAATTGATGCGATAGAGGTAAAGCTAATTGCCGATGCAATGCAAGAAGTGCCGAAAGGGAAAATGCTGGAACTGGGTTGCGGTACCGGTCACTGGACAGAGCTGTTTGTTAACAGAGGATTTGATGTTATTGCCACCGACATTTCGGATGCGATGCTGAAGCTGGCGATTCAGAAAAATCTGGAAGCAGAGGTTTTAAAAGCCGATGCCGAAGAACTACCTTTTAAAAATGAAAGTTTTGATGTGGTGGCTTCGGTAACCATGATGGGATTTCTAGAGCGCAAAGAGACGGTGCTAAACGAAATCTACCGTGTTTTAAAACCCGGAGGATATTTATTACTGGGTTGCCTGAATGGAAATTCGCAGCTGGCAAAAAATGCGACGAACGATCCGGTATTTAAAAATGCAGCATTCTATGTTCCGGAAAGTTTAGAGAAAGCCTTAACGAAGTTCGGAGCTCCGGAGTTGACTTCAGGAGTTCATTTTACACCCGATTTTCAGGTAACGGATCAAACTGATGAAAAAGATAATCACGAACCGGCCTTTATAGTTGCGCTGGTTCAGAAAACCAAATAACCATGCAAGTTGCTGTTGAAATAAGTCTTTACCCGCTGAGCGACGATTTTGAAAAACCTGTAGATACTTTTCTGTCACTTTTAGCTAACAACGAAACGATTAAAGTTGAGCCCGGCAAAATGAGCAGTATACTAACCGGCGAGTTGTCGGATATTATGCAAGCTCTGAGCCATGCAATGGAACAGGTTTTTGCACAAAGTCCGGCCGTTTTCAATCTGAAAATTTCGAATTGCTGCCCCGTGTAAAGAATCTCAGGATTATATACTACGATTGTTCTAAACACACTCTGTATAGGATTATTCGGGTATAAATAATCAGGTGTTAACAAATATTAGTTTTTAATAGCATTTGTTATGCTATGTTTAGTTTGCTTAATATTTATTATCATTCTCAAATGTTTTATCGGTTTATATTTGGCCACATAATTTTTTAATCAATCTTCAATGAAACCATTTTACCTCTGTTTCGCACTCATGTGCAGTGCCTTATTTACACGAGCCCAGGAATTTACCATTAGTGGATATGTTACCGATGTAGCTTCAGGCGAATCACTGATAAATGCAAATGTTTTTGAGACCTTAAAAAAGAAAGGTACAGTAAGTAATGTTTACGGATTTTACAGTCTTACACTGCCTGCCGGGCAACAAAATTTACAATTTTCTTTTGTTGGTTACAGCAAACAAACGCTCGATTTCAATTTGCAGAAAGACACAGTAATCAATATCAGGTTAGAACAAATGGGCGATCTTGAAGAGATTACTGTACATGCCGCTGAATCGAATGTTGAACGAACACAAATGAGTTTAATTGAACTGCCTACCGAGCGTATTAAGAAATTACCGGTTATACTTGGCGAGCCTGATGTGTTAAAAGTTATTCAGCTT
>DASQBW010000356.1:0-2140 GCA_035635015.1 Draconibacterium sp.
TTTCGGCAGCGAGGCGGCAGCGTATTTTGAAAAGAATCGGAGCATCACTATTAATCAATCTGATTGTTTATAATCCGGCCATCCATTTGTCAATGTCTTCCTCCAAAACGCTGAGTGGTACACAGCCCGTTGCGAGTACCCGGTTATGGTACTGACGTATATCAAAGCGATCTCCCAACTCATTTTTTGCTTTATCGCGTAATGTCCTGATTTTGATTTCACCTATTTTGTAAGAAAGCGCCTGTCCGGGGTTGGCCATGTAGCGTTCAACCTCGGCAATAATACTGGCTTCGCTTTCTGCTTCGTGGTCAAGCGAATATTGGATCGCTTGTTCACGTGTCCATTTTTTTGAATGAATTCCTGTATCAATCACCAGTCGTATGGCGCGATGCATTTCGGCACTTAACCTTCCAAAATATTGAAACGGATCGGTATATAAACCAAGTTCTTTACCCAACGATTCGCAATACAGCGCCCATCCTTCACCATATCCGCTGTACCACAGTGTTTTTCGAAACATGGACAACTCATTGTCTTCGAGGGTTAATGAAATTTGATAATGGTGACCCGGTATGGCTTCATGTAAAAATAAGGATTCATCGGAATACACATTGTACTGGCTTGCATCGGGAATAGGAACATAAAAGACTCCAGGCCGGGTTGCATCCAGCGAACCCGGATTATATTCTGCACTGGCAGACTTCTCTCTGAATTTTTCCGTTTGCCGGATCTCAAAACCGGTTTTTGGTTTATGATCGAACAAAACCGTAAGTTGTGGTTTCATACGATCGTAAATCTGCTGAAAATGATCGAGTATTTGTTGAGGCTCCTTATATGGCATCAGTTTATTATCATTCCGAACAAAATTGAAGAACGATTTTAAATCGCCTTCAAAACCCACATGAGCTTTTATCTCTTCCATTTCTTTTGAGATTCTGTCGACTTCTTTTAATCCAAGCTGATGTATTTCATCGGCAGTCATATTAGTGGTTGTGTATTTTTTAATCTGGTGGGCATAATATGCATCTCCGTTGGGGATATCCCAAATGCCACTGGTTTCACGTCCTGCAGGCAGATATTCATTTTGCATAAAATCACGCAGGCTTTTAAACGCCGGTATAATTCTTTCTTCAATTATTTGGGAATAAGCTTCGGTTAGCTCCTGTTTGTCGGATGCTGAAAATGAATCGGGCAGGTTTTTAATGGGTTGGAAAAACAGATGGTTCGCGAGATCGTTACCTGATAGTGCATCTAGCTGAGGAATCACTTTTAGTATCAGTTTTTTCGGAAGGACATAGCCTGTTTGCATTCCTTCTTTCATTTTGAATCCGGCGGTATCTAACCAGACGATAAAACCATCCAGGCGCTCCAGCCAGTTTTTATAATCTTCAACCGTTGTAAACGGCTGGGCACTTGCTCCGCTGGCCAATTGTCCCATCACCAGATTTACTGACCACATCTGATCGATCGGGAAATAATCTTCCCTAAAATTCAATGCCTCGAGGTTTACCTCACATTCCCAATTTAATATTTCTTTGCTCACCCTATCGGTTTCTGATAAATCTTCGGAATTAAACTGCGAAAGCTGATGCAGATATCTGCTGTAGTATGACTCTAATTCTTGGCGGTATTCTTCCGAAAGAAAATTCGGGAAACTGTTATTATAGCGACTGTCGCCCAAAAACGTAGCATTGATAGGATTGAGTTTTAATCCTTCTTCGTAAAAATCGTTAATCATCTGGTTAAATTCTTTTTGGATTTTCGGAGTCGTATCTTCTTTATCATTTTTAGGGCCGGAATTTGAACATGAAATCAAGATCAGTAAAAGGAAAATGACGGGAAAGTTTAACTTAGTCATCGTTCAGCTATTTTCGAAATTAAATATTATACTCAAAACAACATCCGACGATAAATGTTTAGTAATGAGCGCAGTGGTGTATCTCAGCTAATTTTAAAACCTGATTTTGGCAGTAAAATTATAGCAATTACGAACAATGAACCGGAAGTGATTTAATGGTGCAAAGCGCCTGAAATATTGGACTCGACAGGCGTAGCAGCAGTAATTGTCTGTAAAACCACGCAATACCTTTCAGTCAGTTTTAGCAGTGTTTTCTTTTTCTCCTCATCTGCATCGCAATCC
>DASQBW010000357.1:0-6221 GCA_035635015.1 Draconibacterium sp.
CCCGTACATCATGCACGAAATACTTTCCGCCGAACTGTGCTCCAACTCCACTTTCCTGGCATATTTTGGTTACTTTTTCTTCCCACTCCAAATCGCGGAATGCTTGTCCACCTTCATTCCCTTCAGTTGGCAAATGATCCAGATAACCAGCTGATGCTTTTTTTACAGTAGCAAGTGTGGCTTCAGCAGAAGTACCACCTATGACTAATGCCAGATGGTAAGGAGGACAGGCAGAAGTGCCTAAATCCATAATCTTCTCCTTTACAAACTTAGTCAGGTTTTCTTCTGTCAACAACGATTTTGTTTGCTGATACAGAAATGTTTTATTTCCTGAACCTCCTCCTTTTGTTACAAATAAAAACTCGTATTTATTTCCCTGCTCGGCATAAATGTCGATCTGGGCCGGAAGGTTGGTCCCCGTATTTTTCTCTTTGGTCATTGTAAAAGGAACAACCTGAGAATAACGCAGGTTCCTATCAGCATAGGTCGAAAAGATTCCTTTTGACAATTCCTCTGCGTCATTTGCCCCGGTAAAAACATTTTCACCCTTTTTACCAATAACAATTGCAGTACCCGTATCCTGACAGGTAGGCAAATCACCTTCGGCAGAAACAGCCTGGTTCATCAACATGGTATGGGCAACAAACCGATCGTTATCGGTCGCTTCCGGATCTTCCAGAATTTTAGCCAAATTTTCGAGATGTGCCGCACGTAAATAAAAAGAGACATCTGAGAATGCTTCTTTTGCAAGTTCTTCCAAACCTTTTGGATCAACTTTTAAAATCTCGCGGCCATCAACCTCAATGGTCGACACATAATCTTTAGTGATGCAGCGATATTCAGTATCGTCTTTTAAAATTGGAAATGGTTTTTGATATTTAAAATCTGCCATTGTAAAATCGGTTAAATTAATTTTTTATCAAAGATAGAACTATTCATTGGTTTACATTTTTATTTTCCCCTTAAACCCCTAAAATTTAAAACAAGCAAACTCTCAAATTGTTAGCAACAACCTGTTAATAACCTCTACTTGTTTAAATTCATTCTAAGCATATATTGCAACTTACAATATTATATTTGCGGCAGATAAAAACAAGATGAAGGTTATAGGTTTGGGACTGTTATGTGTATTGACACATAGCATCTACAGTTGGGCATTTGGAATTACGCCCGTCAGTTTTAATGTTTTTTGTTCTCCCTTCGTCTCCCAGTCATTTCAGAATAACGCAGTTGAGCCTGCTGCTGTAAACGACACGTTTCAGATTGCAGCAGCTTGTGGTATTGATATTATTTCCGGCAACCTGCTGGACAATGACACCTACATTCCCGATTCAATGTGGTTAAGCCATATTGATTTCCCGTCAATAGGGAACTTTATTTGTGGACCATCAGGTAATTTTACCTTTAGTACAGATCCCGACTTTCGGGGAGAGATAAGGGCTCCGTACCGATTGAGCTGCATTAATAATCCTGCAATATATTCGGAAGCAGAACTCATTATTTTTGTTGATGACGATGATGACCATGACGAAGTAATAAACCGTATTGATATTGATGATGATAACGATGGAATTTTGGACATTCATGAGGGAGATGGATTAATTGATACGGACGGAGACGGCTTACCTGACAGTCGGGACATTGACTCAGACAATGACGGAATTACCGATTTTGCCGAATGGCAAACCGAAGGACAATGCCATGCTTTGTCGCTTTGCGATAAAAATTGTGACGGATGGGATGACGCATTTGATCCTGAACAAGGTGGTGATTACTATATACAGACAGATACTGATATGGACGGTATTCCCGATTTTCAAGACGATGATTCAGACAATGATGGCATATCGGATTTTATTGAAGCCTACGATGAACTAAACAATCAGGAACCGGAAGCAATATTATTTAATATAGATAACGATTATGATGGATTGGACGATGCATGCGATACAACTAATTGCCAACTCTCGCGGCTAAACCCTATGGAAAGTAATTGTCTCCTTCCCGACCACAATTTAAACCACATAAGAGACTGGCGCGATCCAAATAACTACAGCATAGAGATAGATCCAAAGTATGCCAAAACTACAGAAAATGAATTAGTTGTATTCCCGAATCCAATTGTTGATATATGCACAATTAATCTGCCTGATGGTATTGACCAGAATGCAGATCCATTATCATTGAAAATTTTCGACATGCAAGGCAAATTGGTTTACATGAAACTTTTAAAAAGGGATAAACCAACTTTATCTTTGGCTCATCTGGAAAATGGCATCTATATTCTTCGCATAAAAGCCGGCTCAAAAAGTATGGCAACCAAGCTTTACAAATCTTACTGAATATTGAATTGAGAAACCCGCTGTTCATTGATAAATATTCTTTGAATTAATTTGGTTTGTATATCAAACTTGTTTAACTTCACAAACAAAAACAAATACCATGGAATCAACTACATCAAAGCACGAAATGAGCGATGCCGAAATGCTGAAAACGCTCAAAACAGCGGTGGCCACCTCGAAACGCACCTTGTACGACGATTGGATTCTTCTTGTTTTGTGGGGAGCTTCATTTACTATTGGATTCTTTTTGAATTATTATAAATCCACTCATATTGTGGTTTGGTGGGAACGGAATATTTTACATACTTTAAATATTCTGGCTGCCATTGGTTTAATTGGATTCACGTTGTACTATCTATATTTTCGTAAAAGCAAATACCGCACATACACAGCTATTTCAACACGTTTGGTTTGGCTGGGTATTATTATCGCACACAACCTTAATATAGTCATCATAAAAAAGTTAACCCACGAAGTAAACTTTACTTTGCTTCATCCGCTTCAGATGGTTTTGATAGGTTTTGCACTTTTTGTAACCGGCGGTATTTATCGGTATTACCTGTTAAGTGCAAGTGGTTTAATTATGTGGGCAGCTGCCTTTATGGCCAGCAGACAAGAACTTTCCGACCAATACCTTATACGAGCCATAGCTGATTTTGTATGTTTTGTTATTCCTGGTATATTAATGTACAGCAAAAAAATGGTGAAGCATGTTTAAAGACCTCGATCCACTTCTGCATTCACAGGTTCGTCTTTCTATAATGACGGTTTTATTGCGGTTAAAGTCGGCAGAATTCTCGTATCTGCTCGAAAATATTGACACCACTAAAGGAAACCTGAGTTTTCAGCTTACAAAACTTAAAAAAGCCGGTTATATTGAAGTAAAAAAATCATTTAAAAATAACTATCCGTTAACTACACTTAAAATAACTCCTTTAGGCATTGAGGTTTACGAGAAATACATTGAGGCTATTTCTACTTACTTTAAAGAATCGGGCAGAATTTAAACTCAGATGTTTAAGTTGAAAAATTTATTCAGTAGAACAATTTATTTATCAATATCAGGTTGAATATAAAACGCGTTTGCATAGTTTTGTGCCGATGAAAATAAACTTTACCATTCTACTTTTACTACTACTTACCCAAACCTTTGTTTTTGGGCAAAGTAACAACGCTACACTTAAAGGTGTAATTAAAGACCAAAACGGTATTCCCATTGACATGGTGAATGTGGTATTAAAAGAATTCCCTACCCTGGGCACCACAACAAATGCCAATGGAGAGTTCTTACTTCGGATACCGGCACAAAAAAAGCTCACCATAATATTCTCTTCTCTCGGTTATCAACCTTTTCAGGATTCGGTTCTTGCCCAGAGCGAGGAAACGGTTATAAAAGAAATAGAAATGCCGGAAAGCAATGTTAAACTGGCAGAGATAGTAGTAAGAGAACAGCGTCGCAGCGACGGAGGTATAGTCAGTCTCGATCCAAAAATCATCAACTCCATATCCAGCCCCTCAGGCGGTATTGAGGCCGGCTTAAAGACCTTACCCGGCGTTTCGTCCAACAACGAGCTAAGTTCGCAATATACGGTGCGGGGAGGAAACTTCGACGAGAACCTGGTTTACGTAAACGATGTGGAAATTTATCGCCCTTTTCTTATCCGCTCCGGCCAACAGGAAGGTTTGAGCTTTGTAAACAGCGATATGGTTTCAACCATCGATTTCTCGGCAGGAGGATTTAATGCCAAATATGGCGATAAAATGGCATCTGTACTCGATATAAAATACCGAAAGCCCAGCGATTTTAAAGGCTCTGCATCGTTGAGCATGTTAGGTGCTACAGCACATTTCGAAGATGTTTCACTTAATGGCAAACTGTCGCACATTTCCGGCATTCGCTACAAAACAAATCGCTATATAATTGGAAGCCTTGATGAACAAGGCGAGTATGATCCTCGTTTTCTCGATTTTCAAACGTATATCAGCTTTCAGTTCAACGAAAAATTTGATCTTTCATTTTTGGGGAACATCGCACAAAATGATTACGTCTTTTTACCGGAAACCCGCGAAACAACATTTGGAACCTGGGATAATCCATTCAACACTAAAATATATTTTGATGGTCGGGAGCAAGATGAATTTCAAACCTATTTAGGCGCGTTAACTGCAAATTATCATCCAAATCCAAACCTGAATTTGAAGTTTATTGTTTCGTCTTATCATGCCAGGGAAAAGGAAACTTACGATATACAGGGACAATATTACCTGAATCAGCTGGAACGCAATATGGGATCTGATGAATTTGGCGACAGTACGCTAAACCTCGGAGTTGGTACTTTTATTAATCATGCCAGAAACAACCTCGACGCAACCGTTTACAGCTTTTCGCATAAAGGGACTTTCAATTCTGAAAATCATCTTGTTAACTGGGGAATTAAATACCAGCGCGAGAAAATTAAAGATGAACTTAACGAATGGATTTACCGCGACTCTGCCGGCTACTCCATTCCTTACTCCGACACGGAAGTTAGGTTATATTACACCTTAAATGCCAACAATAAGATCAGTTCGAACCGAATTACCGGATTTATTCAGGACAGCTGGAATGTAGCAACAAACAGCGGAGATTTGTACCTAACCGGCGGCGTTCGATTTAACTATTGGGATTTTAATGATGAGTTGCTCATTAGTCCACGTGCAACACTTAGCTATTTCCCCGACTGGGAAAAGAAAATGTCATTTAGCTTCTCAGCCGGCATGTACAATCAATCGCCATTTTTTAAAGAGCTTAAAAATAGCGACGGATACATTAATTACAACTCAAAAGCCCAGCGTTCGTTCCAACTTGTTGGCGGAACCGACCTGCTGTTTACAGCCTGGGACCGTCCCTTTCGTTTTACAACCGAAGCGTATTACAAATACTTTAATCGCCTCGTTCCTTACCAGATCGACAATGTTAGAATTCGTTATCTGGCTGAAGACCAGGCAACCGGTTATGCCACCGGAATTGACATGAAAATTAATGGCGAGTTTGTAAGCGGACTACAATCGTGGGCAAGTTTATCATTTTTGCAAACCGAGGAAGATATTAAAGGCGACGGGCACGGAATGATACCCCGGCCTACCGACCAGTGGGTGAATTTCAGTATGTTCTTCCAGGATTATCTGCCGGGTAACCCTACATATAAAATGCATTTATCCGGCTTTTATGGTTCACGTCTGCCAACCGGGCCACCAAACGGAGAGCGTTATCAGGATGTTTTTCGTATGCCGCCCTACCGCCGTATCGATCTTGGATTTTCGAAAGTATTTATAAGTGCAGCAAACAGGTCAGTGAGTCCGTTCTTCAAAAATATAACCGATTTGTGGCTAAGTTTGGAAGTATTTAATATCCTGAACATCAACAACACCATATCATACTTCTGGGTATCGAGTATTTATGGTGACCAATATGCCGTGCCTAATTACCTCACCTCCAGAAAGCTTAATTTGAAACTTACATTAAAGTTTTAAATGCAGCTAAATGTTTTATGCCCATTTCTTTTCATACAATGTTTCAGCAACATTAAAAGTTTCATGCGCTTCACTATTGTTGAGACTTATTGAGATTGAATCGGCTAACTTTGTGCTAATTAAATTAACTGCTACATGATACTTACTGTTTATCAGGTTGATGCCTTTGCCGAAAGAATATTTGAAGGTAATCCGGCGGCAGTTGTGCCGCTTACTGAATGGCTTCAGGATGAAACATTGCAAAACATTGCAATGGAACACAACCTGTCCGAAACAGCTTTTTTTGTTCATCAGGGAAACAATTTCAATATCCGTTGGTTTACTCCTGAATCAGAAGTTGATCTGTGCGGTCATGCAACTTTAGCT
>DASQBW010000358.1:0-2974 GCA_035635015.1 Draconibacterium sp.
GGACCATCTTTTTGCAATTATTGTATTGAATATTGTGTTTTTTAGAGTTATTAACAATTCCCAAATCGGGACAATTAACAAATGAATTTACAAAAGCCCTGAGTTAATTGGGCTTTTGTGAATATCTTTTTAGTTAAACAATCGTTGCAATTGTTAATAAAATGTCGTAGTTTGGCTCTTGTTGTAAAGAGAAAATTGTATCGTTATCAATAGAATTGTTGTCTTAGGGATATTTGTCTTACTAATATCGCTGAAGTGTGGCGCACAACAAGATCCTATTTTTACCTCATATATGTATAATGGCCAGATCATTAATCCGGCTTATGCAGGTATCTGGGAAAAGATCGGTTTCACCACATTAGTAAGAAAACAGTGGGCAGGCATTGACCGCTCTCCTCTGACTGAATACATATCATTTCACTCACCTTTACGAAACGAAGCAGTTGGTGTTGGTCTTAACATCATGAATGATAATTTTGGCCGGGAACAACGACTGACAGTACTTGGGGATTATGCCTACGAAGTCTATCTGTCTCGCCGAACACGAATGCGAATGGGTGTAAAATTTGGCTTTACCAACTACAAAAATCCACTTACTGAATACAAATTATATCCCGATGATAAATACGACAGGGCTTTTGATGAAGATGTCGATTTGAAATTCCTGCCAAATTTTGGTTTTGGAATCTTTATTTACCAGGATTATTTTTATGCAGGATTCTCCATTCCAAAGATCGTTGAGAATGATTTGAAGGAGAATTTCCACAACTACTCTACCAGTGCCGAAGTACGGACTATATACCTGAATGGAGGTTACGTACTTCCGCTCGATCCATTTAACTATTTTGTTTTTAAACCTACAATATTGGTTAAAGCTACCTGGGGAACGCCTTTGCAGGTTGATCTTGCCGCAAATTTTATGATCCGCGAAAAACTGTGGCTTGGTATATTGGGGCGTACCGGTGGGGCTGTTTGTTTTACCGGTAACTGGATGTTCAGCAATAAGTTTAGAGTGGGATTTGCAATGGATATTACAACAAACGATATATACCCATATCAGAACGGAACCTTTGAATTTACTTTTGGTTTTGATGTGGACTTTTTTGGACGCAGCTATTTAAGGGCCAGATACTTTTAATGACGATGGACACAATTACAAACCCGAAAATTATGGTGCAACGAATAAAATAGAATTTATGTAGAGAACGAATAAAACAAGCAGCGCTTATAAAAACAAAGAATTGTTAAGTGACCAAATCGAAACATAACCAGACTTTAAAAACAGTGATCTTATTGCTGACTGTTTTTCTGTGTTTTACAGAAACCTTCGCTGTGAGTGGTGAGCGTTATGCCTCGCTATCTTCAGCAGAAAATTCTGTATCAGACCATGTTTCGACCCCAATTTCAAATTATTTACTTTCAGATTTTTCGGACAGGAATGTTGTACAGTACGATACAACAGGTATTGTTTGTCCGGATGACATTGCAACATATACTGATTTAAATAGCTGTGTAGCCATAATTAGCACGGGCCTGGATCTTGAAGACCCGGAAAATATAATTCGTGCATTAACATGGGAAATGACAGGTGCTACCGAAGCATCGTCTGATGGCTCCGGCATCAACCAAATTGGCAGTTATTCTTTTAACGAGGGGACAACAGTAATAACTTACCGCGGTGCAACTCTTTACAACAACTCAATTTACTGCA
This sequence comes from Draconibacterium sp., assembly GCA_035635015.1. Classification (GTDB taxonomy): domain Bacteria; phylum Bacteroidota; class Bacteroidia; order Bacteroidales; family Prolixibacteraceae; genus Draconibacterium. The sequence goes on from DASQBW010000358.1 coordinate 1,712, forward strand.
CCTTTACCGTTACTGTTTCAGATAACCAGGTTCCACGCCTGGAGAATCCTCAGGAAGATATAACTGTCAGGGCTGATGCCGGAGATTGTTATGCATTTGTAAACTGGGCCGAGCCAATTGTTAGCGATAACTGTGCCAGCCCGGATCAAATATTAATAAACGGCAGTCATGAGCCCGGTACTTCATTCCCGGTAGGAGAAACCACGGTATTCTATACCATTAACGATGGTATGGAATACAATAACCTGGAACACAGCTTTACGGTTACTGTTGTTGATGAAGAGATCCCTGAAATTTATGCTCCTGCAAATGTTACGGTTTCATGTGGCGACCCGATACCCGATGCATATACCACATGGCAACAATTTGAAGATGCCGGCGGAATGGCCTTCGATAATTGCAACATCGATTTTGGCAGCTTTAAATACGGAGGCCAGCAAAGCTCAGGTATACGTTGTCCTTATACCATTACCCGCACTTACAGCATTACCGATAGCGACGGAAATGTGGCCGAGGTGGAGCATCTGATTTATGTGGGTGAGGAAGCGGAAGAAGAGGAAGCTCCTGTTGTCTTGAAATCGGGGATGGCCACTTTCACTGCCGTTCAGGATGGATCGTGGAACGACCCGGCAACTTGGGGAGGGAGCACCTATCCTCAAGCGGGAGATGTGGTTTATACCGGAGTTTATGATGTAGAATTAACCGCTGATGCAGAATGTAGCAGTATAACAATCGATAATGGGGGTTCATTCTTTACTGCCGGCTCTTACACACTAAGCGTGTCAGGAGATTGGACCAATAACGGTACTTTTAATGCAGGCACCTACGGAAATGTCGAATTTGTTGGGGCAACAAGCACAACTATCGGGGGGAGTTCAACAACAACATTTACGAATTTTGAGCTTAATAAAAGTTCACTTTCTTATCTGTTGGAGGTGAATGGGTCGATTGTTTTTGATGGAGACGCAGATGGTGATATTTTATTTACTTCAGGATTAATGCAAATAAATTCCGGTGCGAATGTTTCTTCGATTGGAAACGCAGGATTTACAATTGGAACTGATGCAGGGATTTTTGTTAATGGAGGAGCTTTTAGCACAGGCTCGGTTAGTATTGAAAACGAAGGTTTATTCCGAATTGATAGTGGTACTGCAGATTTTGGAGATAGCTCCGGGAATGGAATTGTGGTAAGAAGTAGTGGAACGTTTGACATAAACGGAGGAACGGTAAATGTAGCAGGACGATTAGAAGTTTCGGGAGGAG
>DASQBW010000359.1:0-4331 GCA_035635015.1 Draconibacterium sp.
TGTGTGGTGTATTCGCAATTACACACATCGGCAATGATGTACAAATTGGGAAGTTCTGCCTTAATTGCACGAATGGCTTGCTGAACAATTCCGTTGTGCTGACAGGCAACTGTTCCGTCTTCGTCCTTTTCGGCAGGAATACCAAACAACAGAACTGCTTTCACTCCTGATGCCGCAACCTCTTTACATTCCTCAACCAGGTTTTCAACTGATAATTGGAAATTGCCCGGCATTGAGCTGATCGGGTTGCGAACGTTGGTTCCGGCACAAACAAAAAGTGGCATCACCAAATCGTCAACCGATAGTTTTGTTTCGGTTACCATGTCGCGTAAAACCGAATTGTATCTTAATCTTCTTAATCTTGTTTCTGGAAACATCATATAGTGTAGTTTTATTTGGTTTGATAATAGTCAATTATTGCTTTGTAAAGTCCTTCGGCATTTGAATTTTCTGCCGTTGCCAGTGGCTCTGCACCCCTTTGCCGGATGGCCTCAGAAGTTACTTCTCCAATACTGGCCATCTTCACCTTTGAAATGTTTCCGGTTCCGTAAAAGTGGCAGAAATTATTAAAAGTGGATGGACTTGTGAATACGATCAGATCGTAATTGTCATCTGAAATCGCATCCAGTATTTTCGAATCAGCACCCGAAGGTTTTACCGTTTGATAAGTATTGATACGGGTAACTGAATTTGTTTTTGATAATTCGGTCTCCAGTTTATCACCGGCCAGGTTACCAAGAGCCAGCAAAATATTTTGATTCTGCAGATTGTGTTTTTCTGCTAATTCTTTTAGCAGTCCGTCAGATGAATTCTCACTAGCCGTAAAATACGGCGCATAACCGTAATAATCCAATTCTGCCGCTGTGTTCTTGCCAATTACGGCAATCTTTAAATCGTTGGGCAAAGTTGTGTTGCCTACCGTTTCGATCAACTGTTTAAAGAAACTTACAACGCCATTTTTGCTGGTGAAAATAATCCATTGAAACTGGTCGAGATTTTGTAATGATTGCTCTTCTGTAGCACTAAGTTGTGTCTGCTCAATCTGAATCATTGGCAGCGAAACAACCGAAGCTCCTGCTTTTGTAAGCAGCTCTGGAAGATCATCGTGAATATCAGCCGGACGTGTAGAAATGATCACCTTGTCATTTAGTGGAAGTTCCGTTTTTGTAACAGGTAAATTCTCTGTGCGGATTGCATCAAGAATTTCTTTTCCTCCGGCATTAAATAATTTATTGGCCAGGTTTCTCGCCAATTCATTGGCATCTTCAACCGGTCCGATTGCTGTTTCTTTCAAAAATTTACTTCCGTCGATGCTGGCAACAAAACCGGTTATCTTTACCTGATCACCTTCAACTTTGCAGGTGCTTCCCACCGGAATCTGGCAACCGCCTTCCAAAGTATTCAGAAACACACGTTCTGCCGAACTTGTTATCATCGTTTCCTTGTGATTAATCTGCGCAATAATGGCTTCAATCTCCGGATCGTTGTCTTTTATTTCGATGGCAATTGCACCCTGTCCGCAAGCCGGAATCATTGTTCCCGGGTCAAGAATTTCGGTGATCGCATCATCCATTTCTAAACGTTGTAATCCGGCTCCTGCCATAATCATCGCGTCGCAGTAACCTTCATTCATTTTGCGGATGCGCGTGTTTACATTTCCTCTGATTTCAACGATATTAAAATCGGGATTCAGTTTTAGCAATTGTGCTTTGCGACGTAAACTTGACGTTGCGATTGTATGTTCAGAAGTGAGTTCCGAAAGTTTCAAGTGATCCTTGCTGACCAATGCATCGTTAACCGTCCCTCTTTCCAACACGGCTCCCAATTTTGTTCCTTCAGGAAAAATTGTGGGAAGATCCTTTAAACTGTGCACTGCCATGTCGATTTCATCGTTGAACATGGCCACTTCCAGCTCTTTGGTAAAAAGGCCTTTATCGCCGATTTTTGACAACGGGACATCCAAAATTTTGTCGCCTTTTGTTTTTATAACGACAATCTCAAATTGCTTTTCAGGGAATTTTGATACCAGTTCGTCTTTTACCCTATAAGCCTGATATAAGGCCAGTTTACTGCCTCGTGTACCAATGCGAATTATATGTTTCACTAGTGCTGAGTTCGTTTTAAAGTTTGTAGTTTAATGATGGAAGATACACTTGGATAAAGACTATTGATATGTGACCGTGGAACTCGCATTGTTTTTTGCCTATTCATTTTCATCATTCAATTTCACTTAAATCTGCAGATCAAGTTCTTTTCGAGTCTGCTCGTTTCATGGAGCGAGCTTGAACAGATCGTTAACGAGTTCGATGTATTCTTTTTTGCGCCCGTTATCGGTGATCGATTTAACGTTTTTGATCATCAGTCGTATGAATTTGTTGGTAATATGATCGGCGTACATCGAAGCTTCATCGGTGTTATCTTTCGACTGTCGTTTGATAAAACCTTCGAGTTCGGCTTCATTTATTTTTTTGAAATTATCGCTGATGCTTTGGAAAGTTGGAGTAAGATTACGAGTGTGTTGCCAGTCGCTAAAATCACTAACAAACTCGGCAATAATAGCTTCTGCTTTTTCAATTTCACCCTTACGAATGTCAAATGTTTTATCCACAACGGCATTTAAATCATCGATATCGTTAACAAAAATATTTTCGATTTCTGCTACGTCCGGTGCAACGTTATGTGGTACCGAAAGATCAACAAAGAACATTGGTTTATGTTGTCTTTCAATCATTACCTGTTCCACCATTTCTTTGGTTACAAGTGGCTTTTTCGATGCGGTTGATGTAATTACAATATCGTTGTGAACCAATTCATTATGCAGTTCCGAAAACTCTTTTGCCACACCTTTGTAGCGTTTCGCCAATTCCTCTGCTTTTTCTGCTGTACGGTTAATAATGGTGAACTTGTTGCACCCTTTTTTCAGCATGTTTTGCAGTGTGAGTTCACCTGTCTGCCCAGCTCCAAGGAATAGTGTTGGATGCGAACTAAGATTGTGCAGTTTTTTGTTAGCCAGTTCAACGGCAGCGTAACTAATTGAAACGGCTCCTTTTGAGAGTGCGGTTTCTGTTCTAACTTTTTTGCCGGCCTCAAAAGCCTTGTTAAACAGGCGAATTAGAGTTGGAGTGTGCAGCTCATATTTGTCGGCAATGGCAAAAGCATCTTTTAGCTGGCCAACAATCTGATATTCGCCCAGCGCCATCGAGTCGAGGCCCGATGCTACACGGAATAAATGTTGCGAAGCTTCGTCCTGGAATTTGTGGTAAAAATGTGCCCCCACACTTTTATCCGCTTTTCTCCAGTCAAAAAGCATTTTTGCCAATGTAGATGTACAATCAAAAATGTCTTTTTCCGGGTAGTCAAAATATATTTCGGTACGGTTGCATGTCGAAACAACGATTGCACCGTTTATTCCTGCGTCGATTAATTGCGGCACAAAACGCTTCACATCTTCGTCGCAAAAAACAAATTTTTCGCGAACTTTTATCGGAGCAGTTTTGTGGTTTAATCCAAGTAATCCTATCATGAATGAATTGATTAAGTCTTGATTTTGAAACAATACTATTAAAACAATCTGTAGAAAATCTGTAGAAAAAACCAGATTTGGAGGGGTATTGAACAAAGGCTTGTAAGTGTTTTGTTAATGTGTCAGAAAAACAGGGGATTAAGCGGTGTGGTTATTTTGAGATTCAGCCTTCAAAATTGTTTGTATCAGGCTGAAAAATAATGCTAAAATTGTGCAAATTTTCCTTATAAGAATAAACGGCCTTAAAACCCGATACTTCGCATATTTTCTGAACGATGGCTAGCCCCAATCCAACCGAACTGTCGGAGGATGATGATTTGTAAAATCGTTTGAATATATCGTCTGCGTTTCCCTCAATTTTGTCCCCGCTGTTGGCAATCGTAAGTTGTTTTTCGCTTGCAGTTATCGAGATGGAACCGCTTTTATGATTATGGCGGATTGCATTTTTTAACAGGTTGGAAATCAGTATATCAGCCAGGTACGGATTCATTTCAACAAAATATGCCTTGTCGGGGCTTTCCACTGAAATTTTCTTACCTGTGATAACATCTTCGAGGAATGAAAGTTGGGTGTCTATAGTTTGTGTCAAGTCAATTTTTTTGACTTCGAGAAATTGACGATTTCCAATCTTCGAAAGTAGTAAAAGTGTGTTGGTGAGGCGCGAAAGCCTGGTGGAGGCTTCGTATGCATCGCTGATCGTTTTTAGTTCTTTTTCCTGCATACAATCCGACTGCAGCAAAAGCTCCATTTTCGAAATAATTACTGCGATTGGAGTTTGCAGTTCGTGCGAGGCATTTTCGGTATATTC
>DASQBW010000360.1:0-3249 GCA_035635015.1 Draconibacterium sp.
GTATTGGTATGCCGGAAAATCTTTCCGGGCGTACTTACGATGGAGTAAATACACTAATGCTTTTTCTTTTAGCTGAAATGAAAGATTATACAGTTCCGGTTTATCTGACCTTTAACCAGGCCAGGGAACAGGAAGTTTTGGTAAAGAAAGGTGAAAAGTCGTTTCCAGTGGTTTATTGGAACTTTTTGGTCACAGGAGACGACAAATCTGTAAAGGGAGAAAAAATCTCCATAAACCAATACAACAGGCTTTCTGACGAGCAAAAAGAGAAATATAAACTTATTCCCTTTCTTAAAAAATACAACGTGTTTAATGTACAGCAAACCACATTCCCTGAGAAATTCCCGGAACGTTGGGAATCTTTAAAGAACAAATTCAATGCAAAAGAGCTCAAAGATGAAAAAGGAATGCTGTGTTGCCCGGCTGTTGACACAATGCTGGATAAACAAGACTGGGTTTGCCCAATTAATGTTGAGATTTCAAACAAGGCTTATTATGCTCCAAAGAATGATAAAATTACGGTACCGGCAAAAGGTCAGTTTGTATCGGGTGAAGCATTTTACGCCGTTTTACTACATGAAATGGCGCATTCTACGGGGAATTCTTCCCGACTTAACAGGGATATAAAAAACGCTTTTGGTGATCCAAAGTATGGAAAGGAAGAACTTGTGGCAGAATTAACTTCAGCAGTGTGTTGTAAAAGCCTGGGAATTACTTCCGGCATTCAGGAAGAAAATGCGCAGTATCTGAAGTCTTGGCTCGGTGCATTAAAAAAGGAACCGAAATTTATTTTATCGGTTTTGTCTGATGTAAATAAGGCTTCTACAATGATTAGTGATGTTGTTTTGAAACAAGAGGTCTCTCAAGAAATTAGTACTGAACTTTCTATCAAATCTCGTCGATGAACAATATTTTTCTTGTAAGCTTCCCGCTTTTATCAGGCATCAAAAGACAAAATCATAAGAACATAATACGACCTTGGAGATTTCTGATATCTTAAGTATCAATAAATAAATTAATGAGCAAATCTGGGAATGAACATTAAGTACGTAAAAAAGATTACAGGAATACACCAAGAAAAAACTCTCAGAAAATATCTGAAGATTGCTGAAGATATGGCAGATTCTCAAATGGACAATACTTGGGGAAAACTTTAAAAATCTTTAATATTATTTGTTTTTCTTCACTTTTTTAGTGAACTTTTCAACATTTTAATACATTTGCACAAAATTTAGATAATGGAAATCGAATTTGAACAGGATTATCTAAGAGAACTTTATGAGGGAGGAAAGGCTAAAGGGAAAAAACACCGGTTCCAACCTTCAATCGTAAAGAGATATAAGAGCACTGTCGATACACTAAGGGTTGCAAAACGCATCGAAGAACTATTTCTATTCAGAAGTTTGAATTATGAGAAACTAACCGGTGATAAAAAAGGACTTGAGTCGGTTCGGGTAAATAAACAATACAGAATAGAATTCCGCACTAGAACAGAGGGTGAAGAACCCGATATTATAACTATTTGTTCCATAGTTGAACTAAGCAATCACTACAAGTAAAAAAACTTACCGATGACAACAAAAGCTATTTTGCCATTTGACGCAACGCATCCAGGGACACTATTATTGGAAGAAATAAAAGCAAGAGGAATCAAACAAAGAGAACTTGCTATTGAACTTGGTGTTTTACCCACTTTTTTAAATGAAATAATAAAGGGAAAACGCGCAATTACAGCAGATTTTGCAATATTACTTGAAGAAGCATTAGAAACACCGGCTGAATTCTGGATGCGATTTCAAAGCCAATATGATATCGATAAAGCCAGATTAAAAGAAAAGAATGTTCGCAAAATTGAATTACTGGAAACCTGGAACATTGTAAAAGAATACGTACCCGTGAAAAGTTTTAAAAAACACGGGTACATTGGCACATCATTAGAGGAAGACATATCGACTATTAAGGACATTTACCAGGTCAATTCGATAGATGGACTTATAAACACGGTTGCCCAGCATCAAGCAGTTGCTTTTTATCGTAAATCGGATAAATTGCAAATAGAAAAAAACAATATGCTTGGATGGAGCAAACTAGCTGAATATGAAGCATCAAAAATTGAATTGGCAGAATTTGACTTTGATACCATCGATACTTTAAAGAAAGAATTACAAATAATATTCTTTGAGAATAAAAATGTGAGAAATAGAACACAATCAAAACTTAAAGAATTTGGCATTAAACTAGTTTACATACCTAGATTTGAGAAAGCTCCAGTCGATGGTTTTTCATTTTGGAGTGGCGACAATCCTGTAATCGCTCTCACACTAAGACATAAGCGAATAGACAACTTTGCATTTAATATTTTTCATGAACTAGGACACATTGATTTGCACTTAAGAGAAGAAAAAGAACGAAGATTCTTAGATATTGTTGGAGCAAAGAATGCTGATAAATATGAGCAACAAGCAGATAATTATGCCAAAAAAACTCTAATCTCAGAAAATCAGTGGGTAGATCTGGTAAACAACTATATTCCACTTAGTGATACTCGCATTTATGAATTTGCCAACAAATATGGAATCAATCCTGCAATTATTCTTGGTAGAGCTTGCTATGAGATGAACTATTATGCCATTAAGTCAAATATTGATAAGAAATTAAACTAAAACATTAAACCATGGGAATAAATGCAAGAATAACAGTAACTTATTATGACAATATAAGGCAATGCCTTTATTAACAAGACTAAAAATAAAACAACAAACTAATTACTTCTAGAACATGACAACAAAAAAAACCGTAGCAGAACTAACCATTTTTTATAAACGTCAACGTTTATCCAGCCTTATTTTTGACAATCAGGAGACTGCCGATAAATTTGTAGAAACAATTACCAGCTTTTTCAACCAGAAGGGGAAAGATGAATTCTCTTTCAACGGAGCAATTAAAACCGTTTATACTCCCGAATCGCTTACAGGGGAATTGCGCAGTTTTGCAGAAGGAGACATATCTCCTGAAGGCTGGATGGTAAATATGATGAAAGTAATTGACGGGTTGAACTAATCAAAAGCTTTAAATGGGTTGTTTGGGCTTTGACATAAATTTTCGTTAATATAATTCGGTCTTTGCAGCTGGATGATTTCTGAAAAAAGCAGATCTCAACTTCTGGCATGAATAGTCAACTTTGGTACCGATAGGACTCTCTTGTGAGTAGGAGAACATTGTGGAAAACAATAAAAGTATCATCAACAC
>DASQBW010000361.1:0-8855 GCA_035635015.1 Draconibacterium sp.
CCCTACCACAACTTAGCTTTTTTTATTAAAAAATGAATTAATCACCTAACGTTGTGAAGTTTGAAATATATCATAGATTTCATTGCAACATGAATTTCTTAGGATTTGATCAATATATTTTTATACGTTTGGAGAGCCAAATAAAAGAATTACTCACCTACCTAAATCATGGTTAAAATTTGCGTAACATTTTGGATTTACATCTTCAATTTTTATCAGCAAAGATTTCGGATGCTTTCACCAACCAATATAAGCAAAGGTGTCTCGTTGAGTTGTGCTTTGGCAGCCAGTTCCTCCAGGGTGGTAAATCGGCTTTGTGCATAATCGTACGATGCATTGCTGATTAAGGCAACAGGCGTTTTGCCTGGGCGACCTTCGGCAATTAATTTTTGTGCAATCTCCTGCTGATGGGCAGCTCCCATATAAAAGGCTAATGTGTCGGCATTAGGAAACGAATTTTGAGCAAAGTGATGGCCATGACAAAAAGCAATTGAAGATGAAATGGTTCTTTGGGTAAGCGGAAGTTTGAATTGGGCAGCCGCAGCCAAAGCACTTGAAACACCTGGCACAACTTCCACTTCGATATGATGTTGCTCTAAAAATGAAATTTCCTCTCCAGCCCTGCCGAATACCATAGGATCGCCACCTTTCAAACGGACTATCTTCTGATTTGACTGAGTTGCCTCCAAAAGTAATTCATTAATTTCCTGTTGGGTTTTGCTGTGATTACCGCATCGTTTCCCCACACATACTTTTTCTGCCTTAAAACTTTTAAGGAATTGACTGTCGAGTAATGCGTCATGAAAAATAATATCAGCCTGACTCAGGTAATACAATGCTTTTACTGTCAGCAATTCAGGATTTCCGGGGCCAAACCCAACCAGAACTACTTTGCCTGCATGCATGATCTTAGATGTAGTTTGTTTATCGTCCGAATTATTAAGTTTCGTCTTGCGTTTTTTATTTCGAAATAATCCCGGAAAACTCAATAGTGCCCCTGCAAGAAAATCCCTGATAGCGATGGATTGTTTTACATTGGTAGCATTGGACCCCACGGCAACCGAGTATTGGCCATTCTTGTGTATTGCAGGAGATACAAAATCACATAATTCAGGATCATCAGCCACATTCACCAGAATATTTTGATTGTGGCAAAATGCACTGATTTGGGCATTCAATTCCCGATTGTTGGTGCAGGCATACACCAGGAAGCTATCCGATAAATCGTTTGGTTCAAATGCTTTCTCAATTACATTTACACCTGCGTTTATTATTTCGGGCAGCGGTTCTTTGGCCACAACGGTGATGGTTGTTTTAAACCTTTGCAAAAGTTGTACTTTGTGCAAGGCCACTTTACCACCACCAATAATTACTATTTTTTTGCCTTCCACATTGAGTGAAATGGGTAGAAATTCCATTTTGTTTTTCTATTAAATTTTTGGAATGAAGAAGCCGGGTAGGAAAATCGGTTGGTGTACAGGCCAACCGAAAATCCATAATTACTTCTTTTGAATTAATACTGACCAGTATTCTCCTTTTTGTTTTACTTCGAGAACCTGATGCCCCTCACCCCGAACCGATCCAGGTACATTATTGATAGGAGCACCATCATCCAGAAAAATTTCCAACAATTCTTCTGAACGCATTTGTGCCAGTTTAATCTTGGTTTTGACAAAATTCATAGGACACGCAACTCCCCGAAAATCTTTAATCCTGATATTATTGCGATCTTTCTTACTTTCTTCTTCATGAATTTGCCCGGGATTATTGGGCTTATCCTTTAATTTAAACTGAAGTGAATCGTCCATATTTTCATACAAGGCAATTACGTTATCCGCCAGTTCATTGATCAAAATACTGCTGGAGGAAAAATCTTCGTTCTGATTTACGTTTGCCTGGCTAATCACATTCAGGTATTTGGAATCAACCAATCCTTCTTCGATAAAAGATTTTATGAAGTATTCGAATACTTCATTTTTGTTTTTTGGTTCAATACCTCTTGTGACCAGCAACATGCGCGATGCGTGAAAGATTGTTTGATAAAGTAAATTGTTAACCGTTTTGTCATCTTCAGCAGTTGTAATCCGCTTACGAATTTCAAGAATTGAATCTTTATCAAAATCAATCATATCGAACATACCTGCCGAACACTCGGCAACACCTTTGCCTTTTAATGAAAATAAATCCTGGGCGCCCCAGTCGAAATAATAATTCTTGTCGTCATCGAAAGCAGGTACATCCTGGTATTCATTTAAGATTGCAAGTACATTAGCGCTTTTGTCTTTTGTTACAAAATCGTGAAAATCTGTATATTTAGTTGCATTCACGTAATAGGCATTTACAACTTCTGTGATAAATTCAGGTAATTCGCGGGCATTAATTTCCCCCATATTTTTGCCTAATTCAGCCTGATTTACCCCTCTTTTACCTCCCACAGTAACATAATAGGCCGGGTACAAGCGGTCGGTACGGGAAGCCTTACCGTAAAATCCTAAAGGAGAAACAGCATGTTGTCCGCATGAATTGGGGCAGCCCGATAAATTAATCTCTAATTCCGATAGTTGATCGAGAGTTTCTGTTGCTAATTCACTTAATCGATTTTTAATAGCATGTGATGCTCCTTTTGTTAAACATATTCCTAAACGACAGGTATCGGCACCAGTACATGCCACCAGATTATTTAATAATTTAGGTGTATTAACTTCAATTTTGAGTTGTAACAGCAGTTGATATAGCGCAGGCAAAACATTTCCCGGTATATTCCTCAAACGAATGTTTTGCCTCATATTGAAACGAAGTAGATCTTCCCCTTTTAAGGATTGTAAAAAGGTGGCTATTGATTTCAGTATTTCGGGTGAAGTAATACCATGTTCAAACGGAATTTCAACCATATAAAGTCCTTCCTGTACCTGCTCTTTAGCGAACCGTTTCAGCCATTGCGAAAAAGAAACATCAGCCGTGCTGTCTACCTTGGTTCCTCTATCTTTTACCCCAGGAAGAGTCGGTATTGCTAATTCATAGGCGTTATCTTGTTTTAGCTTCTTGTAATATTGATGAAACAGCTCAAAAACCTTTTCTTCGCCCAACTTGTAAAATAAGTACCGGATTCTGGCTTTATGCCTATTGCGACGGTTTCCATGTTCCGAAAAAAGTTGTTTGACAGCTTCGGCAACATATAGAATATCATTTACCGGCAAAAAGTCAAACAATAAATGGCCAGTTGATGGTTTTGATCCCAGGCCTCCGCCTAAGTATACTTTGAAACCCTTTTCATTAGCTTTAAGAGTTGCTACAAATCCCAGATCGTTAAATAAAGCATTGGCATTGTCGGAGTCGTTACCCGAGAAAGCTATTTTATATTTTCTGGGAAGCGACCACGAGTCGGATTCAGCAATAAGGGTATTTGTTAGTGCCAATGCATACGGTGATACATCGAATTTTTCGGAGGCTGAAATTCCGGCATCTTCCGAAGCCATAATGTTTCTTACCGTATTACCTCCGCCCCCTCGTGATGAAAGCCCAAGCTTGTATAATTCAGATAAAATTACCGGAGTTTGTTCCAGCTTTATATCATGGAGTTGTAGCTCCTGACGAGTTGTGATGTGAATGGTCTTGAGATTATATTGTGTTGCCAGAGTAGCCACCCCAAGCAGCTGATTTGGAGTAATTATTCCAGCGGTACAACGTATCCTGACCATAAAAGAGCCATTTTCCCGTTGTTCATAAATGCCCATTGGCACCCGAATAGCTTTAAACTTTACAGCTTCAATAGTTCCGTTTTTGAATTCAATTACTTGTTTCTCAAATTCTTCAATTTCAGATTTTAACGCGGTTGGTATTTGATACATGGTTGTTGATTTTTAGATGACAGAATAAGCAATCGGATTCACCTCATTTTTTACAATGCTGAAGAATTTTAGTACTTCAGTTTGTTCCTGTAGCGAAACGATACCGTATATAATATTGGGATCGAAAGCCAGTCGAATATCTTCCTGCGATGGTCGTGCCGGTGATGCAGGATGACTGTGAAAATTGGCGATCAGTTCCAAATCGTTTTCCCTTACCTCTTTCAAGACGCTAAATTGTTCCTGCGGATCGAATGAGAAATGCTCAGGGCTTTGATCAACGTTTGTTAATGGATAACAGTGAGTGATTGTTCCATCCTTTCCGGCCAGGTAACCACAAGCCTCGTTGGGCAACTCTTCTTGTGATATCCTGATGATATCTTTTATTACTTCTTGTATTATGCGTAACATGGTTTTTATCTTAAAAGAATGATTAGTGTAAGTCACATGTAGGTAACTCTTCCATTTCGATGGTTGAAATAGAAGGGTGATCACCACAGACTTTACATCCTGAAGATTGATTGAATTTTACTTCTCGAAAGTTCATTTTTAAGGCATCAAAAATCAACATTCGATTGGTTAACAATTCACCAACACCAACAATGTATTTGAGCGCTTCAGTAGCCTGAATTGTTCCTAACATTCCGGCAATGGAACCTAATACTCCTGCCTGTGAGCAGCTTGGAACAGCATCTTTGGGGGGCGGTCCATCAAAAACACAACGGTAACAGGCACTCCCTGGAACATAGGTCATGGTTTGTCCTTCGAAGCGTAAAATTCCACCATGAGAGTATGGTTTTTTTGCCAGTACACAGGCATCATTTACCATAAATTTTGTAGGGAAATTGTCAGTGCCATCTATAACAAAATCGTATTCACTAATAATTTCTGTAGCATTATCAGGCATAAGCAAAGTTGGATATGTATTGACTTTAACATCGGGATTAAGCTGGTTGATTTTTTGCTTTGCAGAATCTACCTTCGGGATATCTACGTCAGGTGTGAAATGGATTACCTGACGTTGCAGATTGGTTCTGTCGACCACATCGCCATCAATGAGCCCAATAGTCCCAACACCGGCAGCAGCCAGATATAAAGCAGCAGGAGATCCCAAACCTCCAGCGCCAACTATAAGCACTTTGCTTTCCAGTATCTTCTGTTGACCTTCTATTCCAACATTTTGTAATATTAGATGGCGACTATATCGTTCAATTTGTTCTTCTGAAAAATTCATAATTATTGATTTTAAAGTTTTTCAAATGCCTGTTTCATATCATCGATTAAATCGACAACCTCCTCAATTCCAACCGCCAGGCGAATGGTTGTAAATCTTACATTCAAAGACTGCAATGTTTCATCATCGTACTCGCAAAAAATAGTTGAAGCAGGATGAATTATTAAAGTCTTATTATCGTTGAGATTGGTTGCTCTTCGAATGAGTTTTAAATGATTAATAAACTTAAAACAGGTTTCTTTCGAATCCAGATCAAAAGTTAAAACAGCGCCAGGGCTTTTTTCAAACTGGAATTTACAGAGCTCGTAATTTGGAGAACTTTTTAGCCCCGGATACGCTACACTTTTTACTTCCGGCCTTTGTTCCAGCCACTGTGCAATTTGCAAAGTATTTGAGCAAGCTTTATCTATCCGCAAAGTCAAACTCTCTAATCCTAGTGATTGAAGGAAAGCATTGTGTGCAGAAAGTGAAGCTCCCAGATTACGTGCAACTTCTTTTCGTAATTTTCCGATTAATGCATAGGGACCATATTTTGCGGCCAAAGGTTTTAGCTTTCTATTCTTTTCCCAGTTGTAGGTTCCATTCTCTATAATAATACCGCCTAAGGATGTTGCGCCTCCCGAAATAAATTTTGTACTGGATATAACTTCGACATCAATTCCGAACTTTTTTGAATTAAAAAGATATGGCGGAGTTAAAGTAGTATCAGCTAATAACAATACATTATTTTTTTTGGCTATTCTTGACAATAACGATACATCAGCTACTTCCATTTGCGGATTCGTTACAGTTTCAAAGAAGATGGCACGTGTGTTTTCATCAATTAAAGACTGAATACTTTCCGGCTTATTGAAATCGGCAAATCGAAAATCGATTCCTAAATCAGCAAGTGTATCAGTAAATAATGAAAATGTATTTCCAAATAACTTTCGAGTGGTAATAACGTTCTCCCCTTTTCCGGCAACGGCTATAAGCAGGTTGCTTATGGCTGCCATTCCAGTTGAAAATGCAATTACCCCCAATGCTCCTGTGACCGAACGCATCTGATTTTCAAAATACTCTACGGTTGGATTGGTAATGCGAGCATACACATGTTTAGCTACCTGCCCCCTAAAAGCGGCCTCATGTTCCTCTGCTGAAGCAAATTCGAAAGCCACGTTGTCGTATACCGGCATCCGTGTAGAACTGTGAACATCGGCACGCGTAAAAGGCGTGTGCAAAACATGGGTTGAAAAGTGATAATTACTCATTACTTATACCCTTAAATGAATGCTCCACCTCCCATAAAAAAGAGATAGTCGACTTGATCGTTATTTTCTATTCGAGTTGCTGCAAGATTCTCCTTTGAAATGAATTTACCGTTTAATTGTACAGTTACCATCTCAATGGATTCAACACCGACTTGTTGCAATAATTCCTGAACAGAAATTGAAGAACTTTCAACATGTATATTTTTGCCGTTTACTTTAATATTCATGGTTGTGATTTTTAATGATTGATTATTCGTTAAATAAGATTGTACTGAAATAGCGTTCACCTGTATCAGGAAGAAGAACCACGATGGTTTTCCCTTTGTTTTCATCCTTCTCTGACAGTTCCAACGCTGCAGCTAGTGCTGCTCCTGATGAAATACCAGCAAAAATGCCTTCCAGTTTTGCTAGATTTCTGGCGGTTTCAATGGCACCTGTTTCAGCTACCTGGACTACTCCGTCATAAAAACCTGTGTTTAAAATATCAGGTACGAATCCTGCGCCAATACCCTGGATTTTATGTGGCCCGGGATTTCCACCTGAAAGTACTGGAGAACCAACAGGTTCAACGGCATAAGATCTAATCGCCGGATTTTTGGATTTCAGAATTTCACTTACTCCGGTTATGGTACCGCCGGTTCCCACACCTGCAACAAAAAGGTCAACTTCGCCATTGGTATCTTCCCAGATTTCCAAGGCGGTAGTTTGCCGGTGAATTTCAGGATTAGCATTGTTTTGAAACTGCTGAGGTATAAAATGATTCGGATATTCTTTTGCCAATTCTCTCGCTTTGGCAATGGCCCCTTTCATTCCTTCAGATGCAGGAGTAAGCACCAGTTCCGCACCATAAGCTTTCAGTATTTTACGGCGCTCAACACTCATGCTTTCGGGCATGGTTAATATCAGTTTGTAGCCTTTGGCCGCACTTACCAGCGCCAATCCGATACCTGTATTTCCACTGGTAGGTTCAATAATTACGGTATTTTTTGTCAGAAGACCTTCCTTTTCAGCTGCAGTAATCATCGCATTGGCAATCCGGTCTTTTACTGATCCGCCGGGATTAAACGCTTCCAATTTCACGAGCACGGTGGCCTGACTTTTATTGATGCTATTTAACCGAACCAAAGGAGTTTTTCCAATGGTTTCGGTTATGTTGTTAAATATTTGTGACATAATAATTGTATTAAACGGTGACTAATTCATGAATTAAATTGAATGTAAGTGGTGTGGGATTTGCCAGGTTATCGTTGATGGGGCAACGGTTTTTGATCGTGGCTATCCAGTTTTCAATTTCTTCCTGACTGGCATCGGTTTCCGGCGAAAACTGAACATCGATTTGTTTGAATCCGGCTCGTTCATCGTCCGATTTTCCAAACAAGCGGGCAGAATTGATGTTGCCTTGAATTTCGATTTTCAATTTTTCGAGGTTGATTCCTAGCTCACGCGCGGTTAAATGGGCTACCACATTAATACACCCTGCGTAACTAGCCAAAAGATACTCTACCGGATTTGCTCCCAAATCGTCGCCACCAAGTGCAGGTGGTTCATCAATAACCAAATTGAACTGACGGGCATCTGCTGCAAAACGTGCCGCTGTTTGTGACTCTCCTTGAATTTTAAATGTTAAATCTGACATAATTTTTGAGTTATAATTAAAAAAAAAGCCCTTCACGAAATCGTGAAGGGCTTGTTGCCTTTATAGTATACTATTTAAATCTATATTTAATGCATAGTATCACCCTCCACATGTTTTGAAAACATACAGCAACACATACACATCATCATGTTGTTTGCTATGGAAAGTGATTTATTCATTTAAAACTATTTGTCCTATCGTTTGTATAGGATGCAAATATAGAAAAAATAGATATCGATATCATTTTTATAAAAAAAAAGTACGAATATTACTCAAACCTTAATTCTGCATACTCGGTTGTGTACTTCCTGAAATAGAATCTACTTGATAATCTATATTCAAATGCCAGCATCCACAGATTTAGTTAGACATCGGTGAAACTCACTCATTTGCAGAATTAATCTGAGAAACAATAAATACAATAAAATAGATATCAGATTACGTTCTGCAGAAAAAAACTGGCTGCTTAGTGAATCGAATACCAACCGTAATAAAAGACTTTCCCGGAGCTCAAAATGCACCCCGGGAAAGATTAATTTTTACTAATTCATTTTCATTGATTTCATCGGTTCCATTTTTACAGCAGGCCGATCGTACTTACAACATCCTGGAAGATTATTGTATGTTTCGTCAGTAGCTTTATGCATCTCAGTGTCATGACCAGCTTTTGCAATAGCCATGTGAACTTTATGCACATCGGTTTTCGAGTCATCCAATGTTACTTGCATCATTTTTGTTTCCTTGTTCCACTCTGCTTTGGAAACACCATCTACCGATTTTGCAGCAGTCTCAATACGTTCCTCGCATGTGCCACAGTTTCCATACACTTTAAATCGTTCTGTCTTATTACCAGCAAAAACAGATGCTGCTACCAGCAGAAATAACGTTAC
>DASQBW010000362.1:0-1739 GCA_035635015.1 Draconibacterium sp.
ACAATAGACTTGTTGTTTGCCGGATTTCCCTTTTCAAAAAAACGACCTTCTAATAGCTCTATCTCGTATGCTTTTAAGAAATCTGCATCTGTCCAAAGTTGGTTTATTAATGTTGCATCACTGGCTAATTCATGAAAAAATGTAGCATTCCATTTACTTCGTCCGGGTATATTAGTAGAATTGCTTATTTGTAAAATACCCGAATTTGCAAGCAATTCGTTTTTAAACGAAGACTTTTTAGTCCACAGGTAATGTGCATTTTTTATTATTACCAGGTTTTCTTTGTTAAAGCCTAATTCTTTGTTCTGCAGATATTTCATCTGTTTGCCAATAAAAAAGGTTCCTGAAAAAAGCACAATCGTTACGATTAACTGAAATACAACCAGACCACTTCGCAATTTGCCATGCGAACCTTCAGATTTATGTATTCCTTTTAGAACTTTTACCGGCTTAAACGATGCCAAAAAGAAAGCCGGATAACTTCCTGCTATTATTCCGATTACAATACCAAAGACAATTAGTAAAGGAATGGTACGAAAATTATCGGTGTACGAAAATACAAGTTGCTTATCGATTAAATTATTGAAGGCAGGAAGCAACACTTTTAGTATGATAAAAACAAATAACAATGCGATAAAAGTAACCAAGACCGATTCTGATAAAAACTGTAGAACAAGATTTTTGCGGTTTGAACCCAATGATTTTTTTATCCCTACTTCTTTGGCACGGTTTACTGACCGTGCCGTGGACATATTCATATAATTAATACAGGCAATTACCAGTATAAAAACTGCAATTATAGAGAAGATTATCAGGTAACTGCTATTACCCGACTGTTCCGGGCCAAGATATACTTCGTTATCTAAATGAATTTCGGTTAAAGGCTGCGTATAATATTTATATTGCTTTCCCTGTGCCACAAATTCCTCAAACGATAAACCTCTATTCTCCTTCATATAAGGTCCAACATGTTTCTTCACCACATCTTCGAGTTTTACATCTACATCTTGTTTGGCAGCTCCATCTTTCACAAGCACATAAGTATAAAGAATATTATTAATCCAATTCATACTATTGCTGATTCCCCGGTTGTTGATGGAAGCCAGAAAGTCAGGTTTTATGTGCGAGTTTTCGGGAAAATCTTTTATTACTCCGGTAACTGTATAATCGTTGTTGTGTTTCCTGGAAAGCGTTTGTCCAAGCGGATTTTCATTTCCAAAATAACGTTTAGAAGTTGTTTCTGTTATTACTACGGTATTGGGTTGTACTAAAGCCTCGGTTGGTTCACCATAAATAAATGATGCCGAAAAGATTTTAAAGAAATTATCATCTACAAAACACCATTTGGTTTCGTTAAACACTTTGTCTTTGTACTGCATAACCATTTGTTCGTATTTCGTTACACGAACAGCCTCTTCAATTTCCGGTATTTCATCTTGCAAGGCATTCCTCACTGGAGGACTTGACTGCGCAAGGTTGTAACTGTCGTTATCTCTAACAGATAACAAATTTACCCGGTAAATCCTATCCGATTTTTCATGAAATTTATCGTAGCTTAATTCGAATTGTACATAGAGCATAATTAGAATACATGATGTAATTCCAATGGCTAAACCCACAATATTTATTGATGAATAGAACTTGTTCTTTGTTAAGTTCCGGAATGCGGTTTTTAAGTAGTATTTTATCATAGATTCTAACCTATTCTAAAATTATGCCACAATATTAATGTCTTGATA
>DASQBW010000363.1:0-17214 GCA_035635015.1 Draconibacterium sp.
AACATATATTTCGCAACCGGTACATGCAAAACAATTACTGCAGATCCTCGAAACATAGAGATTCGTAAACTGAAATCCACAGCTTTTACATGAATAGTTTTTTTCTTTTTCCTGCCCTAACATCAAACGAACAATTTTAGCACCCGGAGAATCCCAAAAATAACAACCAGTGTAAAAATAATGGCAGCTCCCGAGGGAATGTTCAGAAAGTAAGAGATGAATAATCCGCTTATTGTGCCAACAAATGCAAACAGCGACGAGAGAATAAGTAAACGTTTAAAGTCTTTTGTATATAAGTTGGCTGTAGCCTGCGGGATGGTGAGTAGCGACAATATTAAAATAATACCTACCACCCTGATATTAAGAACAACCGTAAGTGCGATAAGTACTATTATCAGGTAATTAAACAATGCTACGGGCAATCCGGCTGCACGCGCAAAATCTTCGTCGAAGGCGATGTAAAGTATTTTTCGAAGAAAGACTGCGAAAAAAACCACAATTACGAGATTGAGCAGAAACATCCACCAAAGTTCTGAAACCGTGACAGTAAGTATGTTTCCGAATAAATAACTCATTAAATTTGGTGTGTATCCGGGCGTGAGAAAAACAAAGATTATCCCAAGTGCCATTCCCAGCGACCACCAGATTGCAATTGATGAATCTTCCCTAATTTCGGCCACTTTTGTAAAAAACTGTATACCCAAAGCTGATAAAACAGCAAACAGAACCGCCCCAAGCAACGGATTAAATCCAAGAAAGAAGGCTAAGCCGATCCCTCCAAATGAAGCGTGCGTTATACCTCCACTGATAAATACAATTCTTCGTGATACAATGTAAGCACCGATTAATCCGCACGAAATACTGGCAAAAAAAGCAGCGAGAAATGCTTTTTGAAAAAAATCGTATGTATATAATTCTAAAATCGCGTCCATATTAATGGTTATGATGCTTTAAAACGGTATGAGGAACTTCGCCGTGCGAAACTATCTGCAAAGGGCAGTTATAATTGGCCAGCTGCTCTTGCGAAATAACGTTGCTTTTATGATAGTGCAGGTATTTATTTACACAGGCAATGGTTTTTACATAGCTCGTTATGGTTCCCACATCGTGCGATACCAGCATAATCGCAACATGTTCATTCAGTCTGCGCAGTTTTTCGTACAGTTCGCCTTCAAAAAGATTATCGACAAAGCTATCCGGTTCATCAAGAATAAGAAGCTTTGGCTCGCTCAGCAGTGCACGGCATAAAAAAACGCGTTGCATTTGCCCTCCTGAAAGTTCGCCGATTGCCTTATTCCGAATCTGGATAACCCCCATCTCTTCCAACAAAGCTTCTGCTTTTTGTTTGGCTTCTTTTTTAGCTTTATCGCGACTTTGCATTATTGCTCCCGACAAAACCACATCAAAAACGGTTATTGGAAATTTTCGATCGATGTTTCTTACCTGCGGCAAATATCCAATTGGCATTTTTCTTCCTCCCATTTCTTTCGAAAAGACAATACGCCCCGACTCTGGTTTTAACAACCCTAAAATAGCTTTCAATAGTGTAGTTTTTCCTCCACCATTCGGGCCAATTATCCCAAGAAAGTCGTTCTCGTATATTTCCAGATTCACATCTTCCAATACCGGCACTTTATCGTAGCCAACCGACAGATTTTCTATTTTTATTAATGGATGCATTAAAAATTATCAATCAGGATTTCAGTCATTTCTTTCAGGTTAGCTTCCCATTCCGGATTGAGTGGCCAAACCTGTACAATCTCGCCACCAATCTCATCGGCAAATACACGGGCGTGTTCACGGTCAAACTCACTCTGAATGTATATCACTTTAATATTTTCGGTTTTTGCCATATCGACTAACTCCCTCAATTGCCGGGGAGTTGGCTCTTTCCCGCCGGTTTCAAGCGAGTATTGCTCTAATTTATATTCGCGGGCATAATACGATAAACTGGGATGAAACACAATGAACTTCCTCCCTTCAAACTCTTTTAGTAGATTTTTCAGTTCAACATGCAACTGATCGCATTCCTTTACAAATCGCATATAATTGGCTTTGTACTCCGATGCCTTCTCTGGTTTTAATATCGAAAGTTCATCCAGAATAACCTTTGCCATCTGCTTTACCATTACCGGCGACAGCCAAACATGCGGGTCAACACCATCGATATGAACATGATCACCATGTTGTTCTTCAGTTTCGGCAATCAAATCCAGTCCCTCCGAAATATTAACCACCTTCATATTTTTGTTGGCTTCCGAAATCTTATCTTTCCACGAATGTTCAAAACCTATATAACCAATGCGAAACCATATTGCCGACCGCGTAATATCCTTTAGTTGAGAGGGCAATAAAGTATAAGCAGCAGGACTTGAACCCGGGGGAATGAGCAAATTTATTTCAAAATCATTACCGGCTATCTTTTCAACGAAAGTTTTCTGAGGCAAAATACTAACAGTTACCACATCGGCAACATCACTTTTTTCTTTCCTGTTTTGGTTTCCGCATGATGCAAACAAAGTTGCAAAAGTCAATAAAACCATCAATCTCTTCATGCAATTATTTTTTAATGTCTCAACAAAACAACGTTCTACAAATTTAGTTTTATGTTTTAATAAAATAACACCGGTTGATCTCATTTAACTTAAACCTTCTTAGAATCCATTTCTTTTGGCGGGACCGGATCGTATCCGTGTGTTCCCCATGGATGACATTTTGATATTCGTCGGACGGTTAAAAGAAAGCCCTTAAAGGGGCCGTGAATCTTGATGGCCTGCACAGCGTATTCAGAACAGGTTGGGACATGCCGGCACGAGGCTGGAGTGAGAGGCGAGATTCCGTATTTATAAATATAAACCGGAACTAAAAGTATCCAGCCCAAAATCTTAAGTATCTTTTTCCCTATCGCTTTCATCGTATTCTGCAGCAAATGTACAATTAAATTTAATCGACGGTTAAACAGCCTTCAAAGTGCTATTGCCTGAATAATGTTAAAGTTTAAGTGGAAAAATAAATGTACATAAACATGATGATTCTAAGGCACATTCGCATAATTTTCTAATTTTGCTTACAGGCTTAACAAAATGTAAAGATCTAAAACGAATAACACAATGAAAAAAGTTGCAATTGGTGTAGATATTGGCGGAACAAATACTGCCATAGGCGTAGTCGACGCTGAAGGAAATGTAATGGTAAAAGATAATATATCAACTCCTTTGCATGGAGATATCGACCAATATGTAGCGGATTTGTCAGCAGCCATTCAGGAATTAATCAATTCAATTTTGTTGGTAAACAATAACCTTAATGTTATTGGAATTGGCATTGGTGCTCCAAATGGCAATTATTATAGTGGCACCATTGAATATGCTCCAAATTTATCGTTTAAAGGAGTGGTTCATTTGGTTGATTTGCTGCGTAAACATTTCCCTGAAATGGATGCACTGGCCTTAACCAACGATGCAAACGCTGCTGCAATAGGCGAAATGATTTACGGCGGGGCAAAAGGAATGAAAAACTTTGTAATGTTTACCCTGGGCACCGGTGTTGGAAGTGGTCTTGTTGTAAATGGCGATTTAGTTTATGGTAACGACGGATTTGCCGGCGAATGCGGGCACACAACCCTTGTTCCCGGAGGACGTTTGTGCGGATGTTCGGCACTTGGACATTTAGAGGCTTATTGTTCGGCTCCGGGAATGAAACGTACTGCTTTTGAGTTGATGGCACATTACAACGCAACTGACAGCCTACTGGCCGACAAATCGTTTAATGAACTCGATTCGAAAATGATATTTGAGGCGGCTGAAAAAGGTGATAAAATTGCCTTGGAAGTATTTGAAAAAACAGGCGAATGGTTAGGCCAGGGATTGGCAGACACTGTTCATCACCTGAGTCCTGAAGCTGTTTTCCTATTTGGCGGACCAACTGCTGCCGGCGATTACATTTTTGCTCCGACTAAAAAAAGCATGGAAAAACACCTACTTCCTATCTTTAAGAATAAAATAAAAATCCTGCCATCGGAACTAAAACCAGGTGATGCAGCAATTGTTGGTGCAAGTGCCCTTGTTTGGAAAGAAATGGAAAAGTAAGCTCCTATGGTTTAAAATCCATAGGTTCAGAAGACAAAAAATGTCATTTTTCTTTACTCCCAGTTAAACCTGATGGTTTGTTTTAAATCGGGATGTAAACTTAATGGCACAGGACTAACTCCGGCAACGCTTTCAACCAGTTGCTTTTGCTCTAAGGTGTAGTTTTTTGCAGGAAAAGTAAATTCTACAATTACTTCAGCAACACGGCGCGGATCGGAGGCCATAATTTTGGTTACATCTACTTTTGTCCCTTCAATGTCAATACCATTATCACGGGCTTTAATCCCCATAATTGTCATTATGCAGCTTCCAAGGGCTGTTGCAAGTAAATCGGTAGGAGAAAAATACTCGCCTTTCCCACGGTTATCGGTTGGCGCATCTGTTATTACTTTATTCCCCGATTGAAGGTGCTCGTTTTCTGTTCGTAATTCGCCCAAATAAATTGTTTCGATCGTTTTCATACACAAAATTTTCGTTTGTCTAAAGGTAAATCTTTTAGGAGAATCATGTTGCTTTCTACAGATGGAGAAAAAGAAATACGAAAAGAGGTAGACAATTTGATTGTTAATTCTCTTGATAACGCTAAATTGATAAGGTAGTTGAGAAGTTTTATATATTCGTGTTACGAATTATAATATTTGTATTACCATAATTGATTCCAGTTTTGGTGCTTCCTTGAATGAAAATCTGCTTAAATCACTTAAACGGAATGTTATCGAAAGTACTTCCTCAAGTAGTTTACAAACCATTCCACACCAGATTGAAATGAATTCA
The DNA here is from genome assembly GCA_035635015.1 of Draconibacterium sp. Taxonomy (GTDB): domain Bacteria; phylum Bacteroidota; class Bacteroidia; order Bacteroidales; family Prolixibacteraceae; genus Draconibacterium. Next base: position 4,863 of record DASQBW010000363.1, read on the forward strand.
GCAGCTATTCAAAACAATAATAAAAAATACATTCTTTCAACACAAAGATTCTATTTGAATAACCTTAATTTGATGGAGATTGTTGCTATCAAACGGCATTAAAGAAAACTGACGGAAATATCTGATCAGCTCATCTCCCTAAAAACATAGGACATGGGAAATTATCAATAAGTAAGAGCAAATAATTTTTTTTGCTCAACTAATAACACGAATTATTAAATACGTAATACTAAAAGATATAAATAATGCGCATTTTTATCTTCCTTACAATCTTTCTCCTCTTTATTGCCGGAAATTCAATCGCCCAGATGAGTTATTTAACCAACGATACCATTGTTATCAACGAAGTAGTTGTTACCGGAACTCAAATTCAAGTGAACCGCAACAATCTTCCTGTGGCGGTATCAGTTGTAAACCGTTCAGAGATCGAAGAAAGCAATGAGTCGCCTTTACTTCCCATTCTGAATGGCAGAGTACCAGGATTGTTTGTTACCGAACGCGGAATAACAGGTTTTGGAGTAGCCACAGGATCTGCTGGTCAGATATCGATCAGGGGAATTGGCGGAAGTCCGGCTACCGGAGTTTTAATGCTTATCGATGGGCATCCCCAGTTTATGGGTATAATGGGGCATCCGCTGCCCGATTCGTATGTAGCTTCCGATGTGGAAAGGGTTGAAGTGATACGCGGCCCCGCATCAATTTTGTACGGTTCGAATGCCATGGGAGGAGTAATCAATATTATTACCAAAAAACAGAAAAAAGAAGGTTTTAGTGGTAACGCCCGCATCAGTTACGGGTCATATAATACACAAAAATACATGGGTGCCCTGGGTTTTAAACAAAATAAATTCAGCCTGTTTGTTTCCGGAAATCATGATCAAACTGACGGACACCGACCAAATTCCGAATTCAAAATCACCAATGGATATTTGAAAATGGGCTATGAGCTAAACAATCACTTCAATTTTGCAGTTGACCTTAGTCTCGCATCTTTTGATGCTTCGGATCCGGGGCCAGACACCCTTAACGCCTCCCCCGGAGAAAGTATCGACATTTTGCGCGGATACTGGTCGTTATCCTTGAACAACACTTTTAATAAAGCCTCCGGAGCACTAAAGTTTTTTTACAATTTCGGAGACCATAAAATTATTGATGGCTTTCGTTCATCCGACCATAACTATGGAATAAACGCATATGAAACTTTTAATTTTTTTGAAGGAAACCATTTAACAACAGGTTTCGACCTGATGAATTATGGCGGAAATGCCAAAAATATTAACCTCGCCGGAGAACAGGGAGTAACCTTTATCGATACCACTATCACCGAAATTGGAGCATACATGTTCTCTCAACAAAATATCGGAGAAAGCCTGGTATTAAATGCCGGAATACGTTTTCATCACCATAGCAAATATGGTACTGTTTGGGTTCCCTCAGTTGGTTTTTCCAATTCTTTCTCCCCTTCCACCACATGGAAAGGGACCATCTCGAAAGGCTTTAGAAGTCCTTCCATGCGCGAGTTATTTATGTGGAGGCCAAATCCCAATCTCGATCCTGAATCGATATGGAACTATGAAACAGGATTGATGCAAACGTTTTTCGAACAAAAAATGCGTGTTGAACTTACTGCTTTTATCGTGAAAGGAGATAACCTTATCGTAAACACAGGCCAGCCAAATGGATTTCAAAATACGGGTGAGGTCTCGAATAAAGGAATTGAATTGGCACTGGATGCAGTTCCGGTAAAACAATTTACCGTTAATGCTACCTATAGTTATACCAACATGAAAAATCCGGTTTACGCCACACCCGAACATCACCTTTTTTTAAATGCAGTTTATCGTATGAAGAAACTACAACTGGTAGCCAATATGCAACATATTTCGGGTTTAGACAGTGATCCCACTGCAATTGCCAATTTTTAAAATTACACCCTTGTTAATGCAAAAGCCAGTTATAAGCTTACACAAAATTTAAGTTTCTATATCAGTGGAGAAAACTTATTGAGCACCAATTATCAGGTAAACCGTTATTATTCGATGCCTGGAACTACACTATTTGAAGGAGTGAACCTAACTATCTGAGAACAGAGCTGCTTTGAACCTCGTTTAGATTAATTTTGAATGCCTCGCTGACCATCAAGGTCATCGCGGAATGAAGTTCTTACACAGCGAAAACCGATGTACGATTTGCTTGTGTCCTGGTATTCAAATGTCCTTGTTGCCGCCTGAATGTAGTAGGCGATGTCTTTCCACGATCCACCTCTTACTACTTTACGTTTCATTACAGGAGGATCATCGGGACGTGCATAATACTCGACTTCGGGATTTAGATCACTGATGTTATTATAACCGGCTTCGAAAAAGGCAGTAGAAGTCCATTCTGCTACATTTCCGGCCATATCGTAAACGCCATAGTCATTGGGGTCGAATTGCCCAACTTTCATCGTCTTGGTGGAGGTAGGACTATCTGCTACATAATTTCCACGCAGAGGTTTAAAATTAGCCACAAAACAACCTGATACATTACGTGTATAATAGCTGCCCCAGGGATACATAGTATTGTGCATGCCTCCGCGGGCTGCAATCTCCCATTCGCTCTCGGTTGGTAAGCGAAAATCGTGTGGCGGAGCCTCATTTGACCTGTTCATGGCAAAATCTGCAAGGTTGGTTCGCCAATTGCAAAAAGCCCTTGCCTGATCCCAGGTAACACCTACTACCGGATAATCATCAAAGCCAATGTGCGAAAAATATTTTAAGGTAAAAGGTTCGTTATAAGAATAGGTAAAATCCCTAATCCAACAAAGGGTATCGGGATAAACCGGTACTGACTCACGCATTAAAAACGACCTTCTGTTTTCAATTGGTACTCTCTCTCCATCCGAATTTATTACCGAACCTTCGTATTTTTGTGTTTCAAAATTGAATGAGTTGCTGCGTTTTGCCGCCTGGTTATAGTCGACCCAATAATACTCGTAAACCAACTTTCGGGCATCAATTTCCTTCTTATATAAAAAGCGTTCGTTTTCCGGTACATATAGTTCCTCCATCGCCATTTGATATTCCGGATCGTCCCATTCAATACGCTCGTCCCAGTTAATTTTAGGTTCTTCGAGCGGAGCACCATACTTATCTTCGGTAATTAAAAAATCAGTATAAGTTTGTCCCAGTAATTCGCGTGCCTTTTTATCGCGCACCCAATAAACAAACTGGCGGTATTCATTATTTGTAATTTCAGTATCGTCAATCCAAAAAGCTTCAGTTGTTACTGTTCTGGCACGTGGCTGTGCATAAAGTTCATCGTCGTTTGCACCAAGGTTGTATGCTCCTCTTTTTACGTAGACCATTCCAAAAGGTGTAGGCTCAAACCATTTTTCATGTGTTCCTTTACCCAATGTCAGGTATTTGTTGCTTTGCTTACTGCACGAAGTAAAAAGCAAGGTTATCAGAAACAAATATGTGATGGTTTTCCTCATTAAATATAGCTGCAAACTACTTTTCTAACGCTCTATTGAAGTTTAAATTGTTTCAAAAAAAAGCCTTATGGCTACATAAGGCTTTCGTATATGCTTCATTGAACACTAATATTCCCAAAGATCTTGTTCGTAATTAAATATTTCGTCTTCAATTCTTTTTGATTCCAGCATGGCTTGTTTACCAATCAGATATGAACTGATATCGCGGTTATTGTATATGTTAGACTCCCTAACAACATAACTGTTAAACATTCGCTTAATAAACACATCGTCGAACGATTGTTGACGTGCCTCGTTGTAAGGATTCTGAACCAGGTTGGTTGCCAGTAACGGACGAGCCTCCGGGTAATAGATCCAAAATACTTTCTGACGCTGAACTTCTCCTGATGTATCACCTTCGCGCACATATTCACGAATTGGGCAGATTCCGATGATACGCACATTCAATGTAGATGTTTGTTTATCAAAATACCACTCTTCTTTTATCATGAATTGTTTGATCTCTTCCGGACGAATTCCACCTGAAACTTCAACCATTGTGCGTTCACCCGTGTCAAAATCAATTTTTTCTTCCATTCTTGCCTCTGCGCCAAATTCTGTTTTTACCTGTGCAAAACTCATCGGTATTTTAAAATCATCATCATATTTTGCATCATAAGGTGTGAGTTGTCCGTTCTCAATGCCGTTTAGCAACAAGTTTATCAGATTTGTACGGTCTGCTATTTCGATTGTAGGATAGTACAGAGGAATATTCATTTTCTCGCGCAAATCGATAACCCTCCAAAGTGTTTTCGACCAAAAAACATCGGCCTCACGTACCGGCACCAATGGCATCGGCTTCTTCTCGTATATATCGTTTTGTTTATAGGCTCCGTTTACAATTTGGGCATCGGCACTTTTATGCACCGCACCTAAAACAAAAACAAGCATTCCGATATAAACAACTATCTTCTTCATAATTTCGTCTTATTTTATTTTAAATGATATTGGGTCAAGATCACGTGTAGAACCATCGTCGCCAATCGCCTTAATATCACCTATATAAACAATACTATTCACATTTACTCTTTGTAAAGCATTTTTTTGTTCTGTGGTAAAACGATTTGAATTTGACTGATAGCGGTTGGTGTATGCCCCATCCGTTGTTTCCATTGTAAACTGAGTAACAGTGTAACCAAATTCAAAATCAAAATCTTCAAGCACAGCTAAAATACCATCCTGAATTTGCAATACTTCCTTACGTATTTCACCACCTGCTTGCCCGTTAACTTGTGCTTCCGGATCGGGAACCTGTTTAACGCGCCAGTCTGTTGTACCTAACAAACGTCGGGTTCCGTTAATTGTTGCGTACACGCTAACCTTGGTGTTTCTTCCCTGCTCATCAAGTTCTGTTGGTTCAATCATATAGGCATCGCCTTCTTTTGTAACCTCACCATTGGTCATCTGAACTTCCAAATCTTCATTCGGAATGGCTCCTCCACCTACATCAAATGGGTTTTTCAGACCTTTGTAGAACACGTTCATTTTAATTGCCGACATGGTAACCGTTGGTTCCGACACCTGGTATTCCTGCTCAAACGGATAGCTTTTTATAATGCCTCCCGGGGTTTTATATTTAATTAAACCACTCCATGTAAATTTACCTGCACTGCTGGTGTTTCCAATGTAAGTTGCCTTACCGTCTTTAACCTCAACCGGATTACCGTTGATCAAAATCTCGGGTTGCTGCGTTGTATCTTCGGCGGCAAGGAAAACTTCAGCTTTGTATTCATCGCCCATCAAAACAATATTTGAGTTGGCAATTACGCGGGCTCCTAATCTGTTAAATTTAAACGAGCCTTCATCAATTTCGGCGTATAAATACTTGGCCACATATGCCTCCGAATTCGTCACATCAATCTGAATCTTTGAGAGTAATGTCATAACCGCAATTAACGGTTTATCCTCAAAATGTTCAGATTCCCATGATTTATAATTTCCTTCGCCTCCTTCTCCCCTTTCAGGATCGGAGGTATTAAGTTCACTCATTATTAATTCACGCAGTTCACTATCATCCTCGTTAATTAATGAAGAAATGTAGGCTCTGTATTCTTCCACCTTTTGCTTCAGATCGTTCGCCCTTTTCTGTGTAATCATTAATTCGGATGGTCCGTTTAAGTCATCTTTTTTACCAACTTCCACCATTGTTCCATCCACTAAGGTGTGAAAATAACCTTCGTCATCCACGGGATTATCTTCATTAACAGGTTTTACACCGGAATATGTTACTATTTCATCCTTTAATTCCGATACATAAGCAATCATTTCATCCGATCTCTCCCGTAACTGATCTGCCTTATCTTTCCACTCCTGAACCTTTACCGGATTCTCGATATAAGCCTGCTCAAACGATGAATAAATCTGCGCATTCTGCATGTCCACTGCCTCTAACGTTTGCAGTAAACTATTGTCTACTACACGAAACGCTTCAAGTACCTCCGCTGCAACATTAATTGCCAACATTGCAGTGAGTACAATGTACATCATGTTTATCATTTTTTGCCTCGGGGTCTCCGGACAATTCTTTGCACCCATACGCTAGACTTTACTTTTTATAGCTCATTGCTCCCAACATATTGCCGTAAATTGTATTTAAGGCTTCAAGATTTTTGTTGAGCGATTCAGCATTTTCTTTATATTTTTTCAATTCATCAACAGAAGCAGTCAGGATGCTATTCATTTGAGCAAGATCCTGATTAACCTTTTGGTTTGCTTTGAACTGATCCTGAGTATCTTTTAATTGATTCTCGAAACTGCTGTTCAGGCTATCCAGATTTTTATTCAACCGTTCCAGGTTTCCGGAGTATTGTTTTGAGCTATTGCCAATATTCTCCAGTTCTCCTGAAATGATATCGCTGGATTTTTGGTAGATCGCAGACAGATTTTTTCCTGTATCTGATAATTGACCCGCAGCTGCAGAATAAGATTCGATTAGTGTACCAACCGATTTATTAATCGACTCGTTTGCCTGGTTATTGATTTGGGCAAAGGTGCTCATCGATTCCGATGCAGAACCCATGTTTTTAACATACATGTCGGTTGCCAATGTTGCAGTTGAAATATCACTGATCCCTTTTGCGGTATTGCTCAACTCTGTAAGTCCTTTACCAACGCGGTCCATTAGTTCAGGAGTAAGCTCAGAACTGCCAAATAGTGTTTCGAGCCCGCCATTTTTACCACGTTTTAAATCTCTCATCTCCTCCAGCTCATAATCTTCACTCAACTCGGGGTAAACCTTATCCCACTCTGGTATTTCAATTGGTGGTTCAAAAGCCGAGAGGAAGAAGATGAACGCTTCCGTTAGCAAACCTACAGTTAATAACTCGCTGGAGCCTTGCCAGTGCTCTAACTTGAACAAAGCACCAACCATAACAACAGCAGCACCCCATCCATAGACAAAACCCATGAATGTTTTCCAACGTTTCGTTTTAAAAAGTTCTCCCAGATTCATATCGTTTGGTATAATGATTAAAAAATGTACTAAAATTCTTCACCAAATGTGGAGCGAACGCACCGGAAACCGATGTAAGATTTGGTAGTGTCCTGATATTCGTAATTCCTTGTAGAAACCTGAACAAATTGCGCAATATCTTTCCACGAACCACCTCTTATTACCTTTCGCTTCATAACGGGAGGGTCATCCTTTCGGGCATTGTATGTAAATGTTGGGTTTAAATCGCTGAAATAATTGTAACCGGCTTCATCGTAAGCTGTACTTGTCCACTCGGCAACATTACCAGCCATATCGTATAATCCGTAATCGTTCGGATCGTAACTTCCTACTTTTATGGTTGCAATCGAACCGTCCTCGACATAATTACCACGCAACGGTTTAAAGTTGGCCAAAAACACACCTTTTTCATCGCGGGTATAATAGCCGCCCCATGGGTACATCGAAAATTCTTTTCCACCCCTTGCAGCATATTCCCATTGCGCTTCTGTTGGCAAGCTATACTCCATCAGTGATGGTTCACCTCTTTCTGCCAAATAATCTGACTGAATTTTTGTACGCCAGTTACAAAATGCATTTACCTGTTTCCAGGTTAGTCCAACTACCGGGTATTCGTCAAATCCCGGATGCCAGAAATAACGGGTTGCCAATGGCTCATTGTATGAATAGGTAAAATCCCTAATCCAGCAGAGCGTATCGGGATAAACATGAACCTGGTCGCGCATCAAAAATGACGAACGATTTTCAATTGGCACCAGGTCTCCTTCAACATTGTAAACATTGCCTTCGTAACGTTGCGTTTCGTAATTAAAACTATTGCTACTTTTGGCTGCCTGGTTGAGATCTACCCACCAATATTCGTAAATCAGCTTACGGGAATCAAACTCCTTTTTCCCAAAAAATCGTTCGTTTTCAGGTAAATACATATCTTCCATAGCCATTTGCATGTCAGGATCGTCCCAATCAATCTTTTCATCCCAGTTAATTTTTGGAGGATCGATTAAATTACCATCCCTATCTTCTGTTATCAGAAATTCAGGATACTGGTCTCCTAACATCCGGCGGGCCATTGATTCCTTAACCCACTCTACAAACTGACGGTATTCGTTATTTGTAATTTCGGTGTCATCCATCCAAAACGGATCTATTGATACTGTTTTTGTTGGAACTCCTGCTCTACTTGCGTCCTCATCGCTTGGCCCGATATTGAAAGCACCTCTTCGAATGTAAACCATTCCCAGTGGTTGTGTTTCTTTAAATCGCTGCCTCCTTTGTACCCCTGTCAACTCTCCGTTTCCACCCGAACCGCCACCAAGGCATCCGGTAAAACTAAGCGCAATAAAGGATACAAATGCAATTGAAAGTAGTTTTTTCATAATGTGTCGTTTACTATTTCGAGCTCTGATTAGTCGTTAAAAATAAGTAGAAACAATGAAATAATAAAATATTATATTCTGTTACTATTCTTATTCAATTCTTATATAATTTACAAAAATCTAATACTCTTATACTTTTGGTTACGATTTCTTTCTAAATCAATCGAATAACTTATAAATATTTCATTCGAAGCAAAACCATTGCTTTTAATTGCCGAAGTTACCAAATCGAACGAATAACCAACCTGGACTCCGTTAAATAACTCTAATCCCATTAACAATGCAACCGCGTCCTGTACCCTGTAGGAAATCCCTCCCCAAAACTTATCGTTATACACTACATTTGTATTAACATCAATTTGCCATGAGGCCAGATCTGACTTTAACAGAAAGGATGGCCGCACCTCAAATAACGGATCAGATAGTTTTATATTGTATCCACCTGTTAAATAGTAGTGTCTTGTTAGAAAATCCATCGCCGTATCATCATATTTCACCTCTCCCTGGTTGATGTGGGTTACTGAAAATCCCAAATAATATTTATTGGTAGACAAGTAAGCACCAACTCCAAGATCGAATGTAATCTGACTCGACTCTTCATTTGGAACCAAAGGATCGGATTCGGCCTGTGTATAATAATTAAGACCATATTTGTTGCCCTCTGGTACATACCACTCCGGGCTGATACTAAAATTATAAATCCCGGGAGAAACACCAAGGCCCAAAGTTCCTAAAGAAGTTGTAACTTTATATGAATAGTTCAAATTCACCCATGTATTTTTATAATATCCAAATTCATCACTTATTACATTTACCCCAATCCCTCCGGGTGCGCCAAAAGCCTGAATTGCTGCATCGGCAGTAAAAACAAGCGTTTTGGGTGCGCCTTCAAAACCCGACCACTGATAACGGTTTAACAGCGTTCCGCTTATCGCATTTTCAGCACCTGCATAAGCGGGATTAACACCCAACTTATAAAACATATTGTTGGTGTACTGAGGATCCTGCTGACCGTAAGTAACTAGTGTAACCGACATCATAATAAATAAAAAAGATACAGTCTTTCTCATACTTCTCTTTTCATAGGGCAATTTAGTCTTTTCTCTGCTGCGGCAAAGAAACAAAATAATGTTGTTTGTAACAATCAACTGTTAACAAGGTATGCAAAGAACGTTTATAAGAGGGTATTATTTTAATATCTCATCGGTTTTTTGAACATATTTCAACCAAAGTTCAGGAATTTCGTTCTTACTTGCATTTTCGTAATCTTTTTCAGAGCAGGCAAAATACATTATTTTGTTTTTGATTGCCTCCACCTGAATCCACCATTGCCCTGTATCTTCATTTTTCAGGAATAACAATGGAGATGAAAGTTCAGGGATCTCAACGCTGAAAGATAAAAATCCCTCGCCCTGCTCCGGTTTTCGTTTGTCTCGAACCTGGTAACCTTTAATAAAATACCATACCAGCTGTGCTGCCAAATGAACAGATAAGTGATTCTTATCTCCTTCATCCTCTAAACCAAAAAGCCCAAAAACCTTCATCCTGTTGCTTGCACCTGCATACTTCAACAGTTGGCAGGCTTCGTCGGCGTATAACCCATTTGGCAATTTATATTTTGATGGTGCTTCCGAATTTTTAACGGCACACATATCAAAAGTTAATACGTCGCAGTTTCTTAACACCGGATCAGCAGCAAAAAAATCATCTCGGATTTGGCCCAATCGGAGGTGTGTTCCAATTCCTTTTGTTTTATCGAAATATTTATCAGGAACATAATGGCTTTGATAAGCCAATAAACTGAACTGAAATAAATCGGGCATATTTTTAAAAACCTGCGTGAGGTAATTGTCTTGGCTAAGTGCCTCAACTCCCTTTTTAACATCTAAAAATGCATCGATTGTACAAAACGAAAAGAATGGATTTGAACTGAAGGCCTGGCAAATGCCATAGGTATAATCCTGGCTTCCTCCAAGCACAATGGTAACAATTCCCAGTTCGTTAAGATAGTCGACGACATCACGCAAAGCCAGGTAATTTCCTTTATGGCTGCTTGATATTTTTAAGTTTCCAAAATCAATAATATTGAGGTTGCCTGCTCCCACAAGACCGTATAAACCTTTTCGCAGTATATCGGGAATTTCTGTTTGCTTAAGTTCTTCTTTGTCGCTGTTGAACGGAACTCCAACAATAGCCAGCTCAATGTTTTTTAAACTACCTCCCTGCAATTTAATTGTATTCTTTTCAATGGTTGCTCCCATCGAATACTTCCAGGCATAAGGAACGTTATCAACATATTGCGAAAAATCAACCGCATCAAAGTAGGGAAACAGATTCATTTTTTTGCTTTAAAATTAAAGGCAAATGATTAAATCACCTGCCTTTATTGCCTATTTTTTTCTACCACGTTTGGATTTTGGTTCGGGAGCCGCCTCAATAATTTTTATACAATCATCATAAGTCAACTCTTCCGCTTTTTCCTTCTTCGGTATTTTGTAATTCTTCTTTTTATACTTAATATAAGGCCCCCATCTTCCGTTAAGCACCTGCAAATCAGAATCTTCCTCGAATGTTTTCACAACGGCTTTTCGGTCCTTTTCACGTTTTGCTTCTATTAATTCAACGGCCCTTTCGAGGTTCACCGAATAAGGATCATCTTCCTTACCAAGCGAAACGAATTTATTATCGTGCCGCACATACGGGCCAAAGCGCCCAATAGCTACTGTTACCTTTTTATTTTCATATTCACCCAGTTCACGTGGAAGTTTAAACAGGTCAAGTGCTTCTTCCAGCGTGATGGTTTCGATGTGCTGCCCAGTCCGTAAACTCGAGAACTGAGGCTTTTCAGCATCCTCTTCCTGCGAAGCTTCACCCAATTGAGCGAGGGGACCAAAGCGGCCTATCTTAACCGACACTTGTTTTCCGGTTTTTGGATCAATACCAAGAATACGTTCTCCCTTTGAGCGTTCAGCATTCTCCAGAGCGTGTTCAACCTTTCCGTGAAACGGTTGATAAAACTTATCAATCATTTCATTCCAAACCATTTTACCATCGGCAATATCATCAAATTCCTTTTCAACCTTGGCCGTAAAATTGTAATCCATTATTTGATTGAAATTCTCTATCAGGAAATCATTTACAACGATACCCACATCGGTTGGGAACAATTTGTTCTTTTCTGCACCGGTTATCTCCGTTTTTTCTTCTTCTTTGATTTCACCGTCTTTCAAGGTAAGTACATCATAATCCCGCTCTACACCCGGACGCTCCTCTTTTACAACATAGTTTCGGTTTTGAACCGTTGTAATAGTTGGTGCGTAAGTCGACGGACGGCCTATACCAAGTTCTTCCAAACGTTTTACCAGCGAAGCCTCTGTAAAGCGTGCCGGACGTTGCGAAAAACGTTGTGTTGAAACTATCGAAGTCATTTCAAGTGCATCGTTAACATGCAACGGTGGAATAATGCTCTGCCCGTTTCCGTTTGTTCCGTTTTCATCATCAGTAGATTCAATGTAAACCTTTAAGAAACCATCAAAAACAATCACTTCTCCTGTTGCCTGAAATTTTTCCGAAGTATTCGATACATCAATTGTAACGTTGGTACGCTCAAGAATAGCATCGGCCATCTGCGAAGCAATGGTTCGTTTCCAAATCAACTCGTACAAACGCTGCTCCTGAGAAGATCCGTCAACGGTTTGATTTTCCATGTATGTTGGACGGATAGCCTCGTGCGCTTCTTGTGCGCCTTTTGCTTTGGTTTTAAATTTTCTGATTTTTACATATTTCTCGCCATGAAGCTCAGTAATTTCCTTTTTTGAAGTATTGATGGCAAGATTTGACAAGTTCACCGAATCGGTACGCATGTATGTAATCTTTCCGCTTTCGTATAAACGCTGCGCAACTGCCATGGTTTGCGAAACTGAAAATCCAAGTTTTCTACTGGCTTCCTGTTGTAAAGTTGATGTGGTAAACGGCTGGGCAGGAGTCCGTTTTCCCGGCTTTTTAACCACA
>DASQBW010000364.1:0-11659 GCA_035635015.1 Draconibacterium sp.
CTGTAAATCCGTATTGTTTTGCTGAAAATTCAGGTAGTTTTTCGCGTTCTTTTCCTGCTTCAATATCGCCGGGAGTTTTTCCGGCCAGGCTCTCGTTTCTGAATTTGTAATAAACCGAACCATCGATGGTGTTTGTACCTCGTTTTGTTACGGCATTAATTCCACCGCCGGTAAATCCACTTTGGCGTACATCATATGGGGCAATCACAACCTGAAACTGGTCGATTGCTTCCACGCTAATTGGAGACACTCCGGCCTGGCCTCCATTCATCCCGTTTGATGCCAAGCCAAACACATCGTTGTTAACGGTACCGTCTATCATCAACGAATTGTAACGGTTGTTTGATCCTGCAATTGTAATGCCATCTCCATAAAAACCTACCTGAGGAGTAAATCTTAAATAGTCGTTCAGATCTCCGGATAATGTTGGCAAGGTCTCAATCTTTTCTTTGTTAACAACCGTTTCAGACCCTGTTCTGTTTCCGTCGAATAAATCGCGCTGGTAAACACTTGATCCTACTACCATTACTTCCTGAATTTCCAGATTTTCAGGTGTAAGTGCGGCGTTAATCTTAAATGTCTGACCCAGGTCGATGTAAACATTTTTTTTGGTAAACGTGTGGTAACCAATAAACGATACAGTAAGGGTGTAAGGACCGCCAACATTAAGGTTAGGCAACCGGAAAAGGCCTTCTGAGTTAGTAACCGTTCCGTTTTGAGTTCCTGTTGGGTTGTGGACAGCTACAACCGTGGCACCCAGTAAAGTCTCTCCATCGTTGGTTACTACCGAGCCATTAATTTCTGAAGTGGTTACTCCCTGAGAAAATGCTTGAAAAGACATTATGCCCAAAGAGATCATCCAAACTGATTTTAATAGTGCTTTTTTCATAAAATTTTTCATTTGGGTAAATAGATTAATTCAACATTTAAATAGATTTATACCTCTGTGTATTGCTGTAGTTGCCGGAGGTAAAAGATGTATATAAATTGTTTAAACGAGTTTTGAATCGTGGCTCTCATTATCAATTTAAAAATAAAGTGCCTTAAACACTAATTCAATAACTTTATTTCCTGAATTTTAATCCAAAGAAAAGTATTCTTTTTAGTTTTTTGGTTACGTGGATGTTATGTTATTATGTTTTATACATTAACACACCCTTGTTGATAACGATATAAAGTTCATAATAATACAAAGTAAAACCAAACAAACTTCACATTTCTTACCAGATAATTCTTTAAAGTTGCAAACAATTCTATCTTTTTCATCTTATTGGTATTTGAGGTGATTGGGCACTTAGAAATACTTTATTGTTAAGTACGTGCAATTTTGAATACTATTCAATCATTTTTATCAGGTTGTTTTATAAGCTTATAAGTATCACATAATCAGCGATTAAAAAGTTTTGGAGAAAAATAAAATTAAAAAATCAGTACTATGTGAAACATGGTACTAAATAAATGATATATATTTGTAATGCAAACAACAGGGTAACGAAAAGTACATTTCAAAAAAAAGTTCTTTGCAGTTGTAACGAAAACAAAAAGATGGCGTCTTAAAAACGCAATGAAACAAAAAGTAGAAACCGAAGAGTGGAAATTGAAAACAACCGCAAACCGGAAAATGCAGAAAACAAAAAGTTGGAGTAATGAAACAAGCAATCGCAGAAACTCAAAGCCATGAAAACAATTTGATTGCGAGTGAAATCGAGTTCAGATGAGAAGTAAAAATTTAAACGTGATGAAAACAAAAAACAATGTTCAGAAAACAATTTTACGTTCAGCCGCTGTTATCATAAGTTTTATTCTTATTAGTTTTACCGTGAGCGCACAAACCTTTTGGCAACGATTACTGGAAAACACAGGTTTTAAAGACATTGTTATGGTAATGGTTTCGCAGGATGATAATGAAGAAACGGGAGTCAATAATGCATCATCTGTTGTATATAATTCTGCACTTAATGTTGATCCGGCTCTGGAACTGGAGGCTTGGATGATGGATGAATCGAGATTTGATGGCAAGCAAAAGGCGCCGGATTATTTCAAATAAGAAGCAGGGCAATTTTAAAGGTTTACCCAAACTCTAAAATGAAATTTTGACGATAATCAGATAGAAAGGGACAGACAATGAAGATAGAAAACACAAAAGCACAAATGAGAAAGGGCGTACTGGAATATTGTATCCTGCTTGTTCTCGATGGAAAGCCGCTTTATGCCAGCGATATTATACAGTCGTTGAAAGAAGCCAAACTAATAGTGGTTGAAGGGACACTTTATCCGTTATTAACCCGGCTTAAAAATGCTGGTTTACTTGCCTATCGCTGGGAAGAATCTACTCAGGGACCACCCCGAAAGTACTACGAACTTACTGAAACCGGTCGTAAGTTTTTAACTGAACTCGAAGATTCGTGGGGCGAACTTGTTGGGGCAGTTGAAAAAATAAGAGAAAACAAAGCATAGTTCATCCGAATAAATTCAAATATAAAACAAGATGAAGAAGACATTTACAATAAACATAAGTGGCACAATATTTCACATTGAAGAGGATGCCTACGATTTGCTGCAGAAATACCTGATTAATCTGAAGAATCATTTTGGTACGGATGAGGAAGGGAAAGAGATCATTGCAGATATAGAAGCAAGAATTGCAGAAATATTTAGCTCGAAAAGCACCGACGAGAAAAAAGTTATTACCGCGGAGTGGGTGAACGAAATGATTGAGGTAATGGGAACTCCTGAAGACTTTGCTGAGGAAGAAGGAGAAGAAGACGTTTCTGTTGCCCCGGAGGCTAAACGCAAAAGAAGATTGTACCGTGATCCTGAACACAGGGTGCTTGGAGGTGTTTGTGGTGGCCTGGGAGCCTATTTTAGTATGGATCCCGTTATTTTGCGAATAATTTTTGTGGTGCTCTTTTTAATTACTTCAGGCGCAGCAGCTTTAGCATATCTGATATTGTGGATTGCCGTGCCTAAAGCCATGAACACTGCTCAGCGTCTTGAAATGCGCGGTCAGGAGGCAACTGTAAAAAATATCGAAAAGTCGATAAAAGAAGAAGTTAAAGAAGTTAAGGAAAGCTACAAAAAATTTAAAGAATCAGATTCCTTCTCAAAAGGCAAGAAATCGATGGAAGGAGCCGGCGATGTGGTGTACAATATATTTAAGGTAATACTTAAAGTGTGTGTTATTATATTTGGGGCATTTCTTATTCTTTCCGGATTTTTTGGAGTACTTGGCCTGGTTTCGTCAATGATTGTTGGTCATTCATTTGTTGAAGGTATGCCACTGTTTTGGGGGCCTGAAATTCATTTCCCGAATATGTTGACTCATTTTATCGAGCCGGCTACCGCAACCTGGGGTTTGATTTTGGTTGGCTTGCTTGCGGGGATTCCACTGCTTGCACTCATATATATCGGAACTAAATTGGTGTTCAGATATAGGTCAAACAATACAATTATTGCCCTATCGATGGTAGGTGCGTGGCTGGTTTCACTTTTTGCATTACTGATTATTTCTGTGAGCCAGATGGGTAATTATAAAAATAGTTCATCAGTTACGAAGAACGAAACTATTACCTGCGATACTTGTCAAACCCTATATCTGCGTTTGGCAGAAGATAAATTGGAAGAATATGCCGAGATAGACTGGGATGTTGAAGGATTTAAGGTTGCATTAATCAACGGAGAAGAAGTGGTTGTGGGACATCCGCGTTTAGATGTGGTTCGGTCGTCAGGTGATGAGTTTGTAGTATCTGTAAGGTATGTATCAAGAGGGAAATCACGCGAAGATGCAAAAGAATGGTGCGAGGAAATGGTGTACAATTTTAAAAAAACAGACTCAACACTTTATTTCGATCCATACTTTTATATTGGTGATGATGCAAAATGGCGACGCCAGGAAGTGGATATAAAAGTAAAAGTTCCTGAGGGAAAAGCAGTATTTCTTGGTAATGATATGGGCGAGATCATTCATGATATTGAAAATACTTCGAATACATGGGATGGAGACATGGTCGGAAAATACTGGGAAATGAGACCTGAGGGGCTGACCGAAAAGAACAATTAAATAAATAAACAAAGTCATTGAAGCACAAAGAGAAAGGCCTAAGAATAGCTTTGTGACTTAGTACCTTTGTGTTTTAAAAAAAGTAGCTATGAAAACAATAACAACATTACTTTTTGCACTTGGACTTTTATTGGCTGGCTTGCTTGCATCCGGACAAAGCAAATCAGATAGAATGTACGACAGCTTCGCTAATAATGATGGCGTAACAATTTTCTCCTTTTCAAGAGATATGATTGATGCCATTGATATTGATTTAGGTGAAGATGACGAACAGAATATTACAGGAGATTTGCACCAGGTAAAGTTTATGTCTTATAATCCTGAAAAAGGAAGCTTGAAAGGCAGCGATTTTACTACTAAGGCAATTGCCCAGCTCCCTCGGAAATATAAGAAATATAAAGGTGATAACGACGATTCAGATGCCGAGATATGGCTTCTGGGGGGAAGGAAAAAATATTCCGAGTGTCATGTTTTTATCGCAAATGAGAATCCTGGGGGCAACAGTTTTATTGTGTCGTTTTTTGGTGATTTTACTGTAAACGATATTGATAAACTAAAGTCTCAGGGACAAGATATGTCGGAATAACTATTCTAAATAGTTGTTTTAACAGGAGGTCGGTGTGAGTATATCTACTTGCAACGACCTTTATTGGGTTTAAATCGTATCTGTTTAAACAATCCTATGTTAAATTATGTCCCAATTTGAAACTAATGCCTTGAATTAGGACATCTGAATGCACATGTTAGTGTTAATTATTTATTTTTGGCGGCTAATATGTAACAATTTGTAATTGTTATATTTGGAGCGAATGAATATGTGTTGTGTTCCTCTTTTTTTATCCCAATTTGAGACGAACACGATTGGTTTAGAACAATAAATTCTCTTTTAACAATACAGAAAAAGTGAAGAATTGTTGAATTTATGTTTGTGGTGTGTGCAACGAGCAAACATTGAATACGAACTTAGCTAAGCGTAAAAGAATTGTGTGGTCAGTGTGCTGTAAGGACATATTGAATATACCATATGCTATCAATATGCGGATAGTGAATCCAGATTTTTTAGGAAATATTCTAAAAAGCAAGCTTGTATTCCTCATTCTGACGCTAACTCTCAGCCTTTTTACTTTCACTCAATCAAAAGCTCAAAAGAGCCCTACAGTCATTGATACCTATACTTATTGGTCAGGTAATTCTTCAATTGGGACGAAAGATACCCTTACTATAAATGATACTCTGTTAGTAGACGGTGATTTAGCCCTTGGTCAGGGTTCAGTTTTAAATATTAATGAAGGAGCAGTTTGCATTATTTATGGATCGCTGGATTTCGGGACTGATGGATTGCTTAATATTTATGCAAATGCGTTATGCATAATATATGGTGATTTTAACCTCAACAATAGGGTAAGTTTAAGTATTGGAGCTCATTTGATTGTTGGGGGAGATTTAACCACAACGGCCAGTAGTAACAAGATTGAGACTACAATAGATTCTACGGCTGCGATTTATGTTTTAGGAGAAGTGGATACAGCTCAGATAGAAGGGTTTAATTGTCCGGATCCTGAAAATTATGTTCCGTATACCGGAGCTACTGATTGTACCTATGGCGATATAATTTCGTTGGAAGACAATGAAAACGACAGTACTGGTATTTATGATCTTTTTGTTTCGGGAGATGGAAACAGAGGAATAACCCCGGTGTATTCTGAATTGTGTTTTGGAGAAACGGTTACAATATCAGCATTGGAAGAAAATGCTGATTGGTACCAGTGGTGCGATTCCATTGGTAATGCTATCGCCGGTGAAAATAATTATCAATTCACGGTTTCTGAGCCAGGCGAATATTTTGTAAAAATAGTTACAGATTTCACCATCCCTGATACAACTATTTCTTATCGGGCTAAAGTGGTTGGCACTTCTCTGGAGGTTGATATAGTGGCTAATAATAGTCCTGTTTGTTCCGGATCAGCGGCAGAGTTTACCCTGGCTGGTACCGATGGGGCAACAGTAATGTATAATATTAACGGGGGGAGTAATCAGTCTGTTGTACTTCAGGGAGGAACCGTCACAATTTCTGCATTTAATGTGCAGACAAATCAAACTTTGAATGTCATTTCTGCCCAGACTGAATCTGCAAACTGTGATCTTAACCTCAATTCTTCAGTTACTGTTAATCCGCTTCCAACTGCAACAATCTCATCAACTAACGGACCGGTTTGCGAGGGTGAAGATGCTTCTTTTACACTTAACGGCACAAGCAGTAGTGCGGTAACTTATAACATTAACGGTGGTGGCAACGAAACAATTATACTCGAAGGAGGATCAGGTGTAATTAGTTTCAGTAATGTAACCGAAGACCAAACAATAACGCTGGTTTCAGTAAGCTATGGAACATGCACAACGGATTTAACAGAAACGAAAACAGTGGCAGTAAATCCTTTACCGGCCACCGGCGATATAATACCAGATTAGAAGAACAAACGAGATAAAAAACAAAAAAATGAAAAAGACATTAACCTATTTAATTGCAACCATTGCATTTGCTGCATTAAGCGCAACCGCAATGGCACAAGGAGGTTTAACCCCGGTTACAGGTTCCACACACGAGTATAATGTAACAGCTGAGGATGATGAAAGTAACACTTTGGAGTGGAGTGTGGTAGAAGGTACAACTGACACAGATTATATCATTGCCGGTGCCAATACCGAGACCGTAACCATAACGTGGGAAAAAGCAGGAACTTATACATTACAATTTAGAGAAACTGCAGACGGCACCGGTTGTATTGCTTTAAAGGAGGCAACTGTAGTTGTTTCAGCCAACACTTTTGATGTTACTATTTCAGACTCAACTATTGCCTGTAATGCTGCTGATGGAGCAGTGAACTTTAATGGTGAAGATACAACTACTGTTATTTCTTTTACAGTTGATACCGTTGGGGTTGATTGGGATTTCGATTGGGAAGTGCAATTTACATTAAGCACTACTGCAACCATTTCAGATCTTACTGCTAGTGCTGGTGATGCAATTACAGGTAGCGGAACGTTAGCTGATCCATATGTTATAACGAATATTGCCGGTACAGTTTCAGGTATCGATATTTCGATGAAAGTTACGGGAGATGCATTCACTCAACAATCTGTAATTATGGAAGTTGTATCGGCAGCCGAGTTGAAGTATAACACTCCGGCACTATTAGGGAAAAATGTAGCTTCAACCAGCACGGTTAATGCAATTCCAAATACATCAGGTATCTCAACAGATTAGAAAAAACAAATCACAGAATAAAATTTATCATTATGAAAAAATTAGTCTTTCTTTTAACCGCGGTTATCGTTACCGCATTCAGTTCGAGTGTTTTTGCTCAGGCAGGTAGTAATTCAGGGGAATTCCCTTCAGTAGGTTCAACGCACTCGTATTGGGTTAACTCAGGGGATGATGGTGTATCACAAGAAGGAGATCATGAAGGTAACTCTTACAGATGGTGGGTTAGCAATGATGTTGTAGATCTGACATCTGCATTATCAAGCGGAACCTATTTTACTACTGATGCGAGTTATTACAACTCTTCCATGCAGGATAGTTTTGCTATTGAGTTATCATGGACTGCTGCTTCTGTTGGCGACACTTTTTATGTGGTTGTAGAAGAAACAGGAAACTGTACAAATATTAAAGCACTTCCTGTTGTTCCAACTAACGACTTCGAAGTCCAGTTTGTTGCACTTGATGCTGATGGAAACCCTGGAGATAGCTTATCGCGTTGTGCGCCGGATATTGCATTGTCAGCATCAGGATTGACAGTGACATATGATTATGGAAAAGATACTGCAATGTTTAAAATAGCTGCAACAGGAATTTATGGAGCATGGTCGATTTCTGATGTATTTGACTTGGCAGCATTAAATGCACCAACCAAAAATATTGAATATCAAATTGGAAACACCGGCTGGACATCAAATGCTTCCACAGTAAATGTTCCTGCAAATTCATCCGGTACAGAAGAAGTGTACTTCAGGGTTGCTTTTGACAATGAAACAAGCAATGAAGGGCTTGCAGAACAAACAATTAAACTTACACTAACAAATGTGACTGATGGAAATAATAATGCAAAAATTGTTGATGCTGATAATGTTGAGTTTACTGGTGATGCGGTTCAGGTTCAAACTATAGAAGCACGACCTTCAACTTCAGGAATTGAATCAAACTAATATCGCATAGTTGAAAACAAAGGCATTTTTCATAATGATAGTAACCCTTCTGGCTGCCCTTAGCGGGGCAGCCCAGGAGGATCATGTTGTTTTTGAAGGTGCCGAAAAAAATTATTTTGTCAAAGATCATCCGGGAAGCGAATATTCCTGGAAGGTATGGACTGGAATTAATCCCGAGGCGGAGGCAGACTCAAACTATTACACTTTAAGTACTTCGTCCAATTCAAATGAAATTCGTATTCGCTGGAACAAGGCAGGGAATTATTACCTCGATGTTATTGAAACAGATATCACAGGTTGTACCAACCGAAAGGTTGCAGTTGTAACTGTTCTTAGCAAAACGCGCAATGTTGCTTTTGCAAACCGGTCGAGCTCAGTTTGTTATAATCCTCAGCCCGATGGATACAAATTATTACAATTTACGGAGAATGGCGGGATTGAACTTGATGCATCTAAATTTCCTGTGGATGTAAGAGTAGAAATTAACGGCTCGGAATTCGCATTTGAACTAAATTATAACGATCAGGGAATAACAGTTCCGGATAGTTTTATGTTGGCTGCTCCTGAGAATGATTTTCAAGTTGAGATCAGGTTACTCGAGGCTGTTGATGCACTTGGGCAGCATTTGGAGCCACTTAACGAGAGCGATGTGCATTTGCTAACAATTTTTGCAAAACCCAACATTCAGTTTGTTCATTCAGATGATTTGGCGGAACAGATGACGGAAGGTTTCTACGCGTTGGAAATGACCCGCGGAGAAGCATCGGGAGCTGCATACAGTTGGTGGGTGGAATCGATAAGCGGAACAACTACCGATCTGCAAGCATTAACTGAACCAACAGCTAATATCTTGTGGGACGGACCTGCTGGCACTTATACGCTTTATGCTGTAGCGACCGATGGCAAAGGGTGTAGTACCGATACTATCCGTAAAGTAATTGAAATTGAAGATCCAGGATTGGAACCGATTATTGTTTATGCAGGCCCGGATACAATAATCGGTAGTTGCAATCCATATTATTTTGCAAACGTATCTCCAATTTTCGATACATTATCGTATAGATGGGAGCCAACTCGGTATTTAAGCGATCCAACAACCGCTAATCCGGTATTTACGCCAGGAGAAACAACAACTTATGTTTTAACCGCAAGTTCGTCTAAAGGTGCTATTGCTAGCGATACGGTTACAATTAGTGTGTCGGAAATAGCGGCCGAGGCCGGCGCTAATTTTATGCTTGACGACGAAACAACAGCGCTTTTAAATGGTACGGGAAGTAAGGGTGAACAAATAGAATTTAACTGGTGGACACAAGATGGAACTTTTGTTGGAGGTCAAAATACTGCAACACCAGAAATTAGTTCTGCAGGAACTTATTACTTACAGGTTGCCGATATTTTTGGTTGTAGTGCCACTGATTCGGTGGTGGTTAGCCGCTTTATCTCGGCACCAATTGTCCGCGATGATTACGATACAACGGAATATCAGCAATCGGTACTTATAGAACTTTTGGCAAACGACGAAGATTCGCATGGTGATTTGGATCAATCGTCGTTACAAATTCAGCAATTTCCGGCAAATGGTGTTGTTGATAATAATGGCGATGGCACTGTAACTTACACACCAAACAACGGATTTTTGGGAGGCGATGTTTTTGAGTACAGTGTATGTAATTACGATCAATTGTGCGGCAGTGCACATGTATATGTGTATGTAATGGCGGTCGATTTCTTTATTCCGGAAGCATTCACCCCCAACGGCGATAACATTAACGACTATTTTGAAATTAAGGGAATTGAAATGTTTGAAAGGAATTCAATTACGATTATTAATCGCTGGGGTAAAACAGTGTACAAAGCGCAGAAATATGGTATAGCTACGACACCTAAATTTTGGGACGGAAAATCGAATCAGGGAGGTGGCAACAGTGATTTACCAACCGGAACTTACTTTTATGTATTGGATTTAGGAAGCGGAGAACAAGCAATTGCCGGCTCGGTATATATCGACAGATAAATGGGAAGACTTATTAAAATAACAACATTTCTGATTATTACCGTTGCGGTTTTACTGCAAGGAAAACATGCCAGTGCCCAGCAAGATCCGCTGTACACGCAGTACATGGATAACTTACAGGTTATAAATCCAGGGTATGCCGGTTCTGAAGGAGTTGGTAATGTTTTAATGGTAGCGCGCAGTCAATGGGTGGAGTTTGATGGTGCTCCGGCAACACGTTCGTTCACCTACAATGTTGGAGATGATAATAAAAATATTGGAGTTGGTTTCTCGCTAATGTCGGACAAGATCGGGCCATTGAAACAGACTGGCTTTTATGCTGATTATTCTTACTTCCTTCGGGTTTCAGAAAAATTTAAGCTGGGACTCGGGCTAAAAGGAGGAGTAAGCTTTTACAGGGCCAACCTTGTTGCACTTGAGACTGTTGATTCCGACCCGTTGTTTAGCCGTGATATTTACGAAAATTTCCTGCCCAATGTTGGGGTTGGTATGTTTTTGTTCTCAGAAAACACCTATTTCGGATTGTCCATTCCGAAACTCATAGAAAATACAATTACACATGAGGACGTTACTACCGACTATATCAATAAACAATTAATGCACATGTATTTTGTTGCCGGACAACAATTTGTTTTCAACGAAGATTTTCAGTTACAAACAAATGCAATGATACGGTGGGTGAGTGGTGCTCCGGTTTCGTTTGATATGACAGTGCTTGGCGGTTTTAGAGATAAATTTTGGGTTGGTGCCATGTATCGTTTTGATGATGCCTACGGCTTGCTTGCCCAGTTTAAACCTTCGCAAAAAGTGACCATCGGTTATTCGTATGATATTACAATTTCTGATTTAAGTGCTTTTAACAGCGGCACACACGAAATCATGTTCAGTTACGATCTCGATCTTTTTGGCCGCAACAGGGAGGAAACTGCTCAGAAATAAATCCTAGTTTTTAACGAAATATTACAAAAATCTCAACAGTTACGAAATCAGGTTAATCGAACTCAGGTGTTGGCAATAATTCAGAAATGAAGTTAACGAATTGGCTGAAAACTGAAATATTAACCCAATGATGTTACGCCTAATTTATACCATTGATTTTATTGTTGCTGAGGTCGTTTGTTATGTTTAGGAATTGAGGTCTAAATCTATCTGTTAACCGAACAGGATAAGATGAAAAAAAATTACAATTCTGTAAACATTTTTAATCAACTGTTGTTTTAATGTTACAAATCTTTTTCATAAAGATTTACTTACCATAAATGATGGTTTGGTTTTTGGTTTAGTTTAGGTTTAGGTTGATTGAGAAAGGGCTGGTTTTTGAACCGGCCTTTCGCTTTTTGTGGCGGTGTTACTTCAATCCTAATTTTTTCCTTTTCTCC